>JAQIBK010000106.1 GCA_027859125.1 Actinomycetota bacterium
TTCTTGCCCTCGTCGCGAGCGTCGAACTCCCCGTCGACGCCCAGCCAGCTCGAAACCGCGCCGCCCTCGCGTCGACGCTTTCGAAAGAAACTGCGGATTCCACGCCTTGGCTTCTCGGAAGAGATCGGTTCCATTGATGGCTCATCGGCGCTGTCGAGATCCGATTCGCCGTCGAGATCATCAGAGCTTGGTGAGGACGGGTTGGGTGTACCGAACAGCCGATCATCACTCTCACTGCGTCCGGGGGCGGGCGGCGCAACGCCGACTGCATCGAACTCAACGGTATCCAGGTCGAAGCTGCCCTGTTCGGGAGAGTGTGCTGGTGCCTCGGCCCACTCGAAGTCATCGGGAAGCGAGGTCGGAGCCTGCTCTGTCGTGCCCGCAGGCGAGTAGGCCAGCAGTGCGTCGTCGGGGACGAGGCCCCCCTCCTCCAGGTGCTGGGGACTCGTGCGAACCGGTCGGAACGCGCGGGTGGGCGTCTCGGGAGCCTCGGGCACGACCTGCTCCATGACCCCTAGCATGGCTGCGACGCCGGACGCATTGTCGTTGGCGCCGTCAGTAGCACTCATGAGGAGCTCGCGATGAGCGTTGATCAGCGTCGGCACCAGCAGGTATGCCGAGAATGCCATCGTCGCGTACCAGAGGTACGGGTCGGCAGCAGAGGTGACCGGGAGTGCGTCGGCCAGGATCATGACCGGTACACCGAAGGTGATCGCCTTCATGAGCCCGAACGTGACGGCGAAGTTCTTGGCCAACGCCGGAGAGAAGGCCAACGAGGCGATCGCGGTGTCGTAGTGGGCCACCACGACCACACGGCGTACGCGCTCTCCTCTGCGTGCGCGAGGGATGTGCTTGGCGATGACGTTCTGGCTGGGACCCTTGGGCATGATCGACGAGAGTCCCCAACGGGTGTCGAGATCCATGAACATCACGAAGGCGGTCACCGCAGCGACAGCGAATGCGGGCCAGATGAGCATGGGCCTGCCAGCTGCGACAGCGGCGCCCATGGTGAGAACGTGGTAGATGACGTACGCCCACGAGTAAGTGCGCGGGCAGTCGAACTCCTGGCGCTCGACCTCGAGACCGCGCGTCTTGAAGACCGCCTCGATCATGTCGGCAGCCTGGGCCTCGGCGTCGGTGGTTGCCGGACGCGGGCCTATCGTGTCTGCGAGTTCGCGAAGATATCTGGCGGTCTCCGCCATCGTCCCCTCCTGAGAATCTTTCCTGGCGTCCATGTGTGACGCGTCCCTACCTGCGAACTATGATAGTCCAGATGCGCGGTGGGGCGCGACGTCGAGGTTGTTCAGGGGTCTCTGTCACACCAGCGACCCTCTGAACGTTATCCCCATGTAGGCCGATGAGGGGCGATACATGACCGAAACGGAGTTCGAGGACGCGTTCGCCACGCTGGGAGCGTCGCTTCTCCGCTACTGCGCTTTTCGCACCGGTTCTCACGCCGACGGCGAGGATCTGGCCGAGGAGACACTGGCCCGCCTCTTTGCCCGGCTCGACCGCGTGGACTGCACGATATGCGATCGCTGGGCGTTCCGTGTGGCTCACAACCTGTGTACCGACCACCTGCGTCGGGCTCGTCGGCGGGTGCTCGTAGCCGACGTGCCCGAACGGGAGACTCGAGACGGTCGCGCGTGGCTGGACCCGGACGTTGAGCAAGCACTTCGCAAGCTGTCGGCCTCGGACCAGCGCGTGGTGTTCCTGCGGGCGATCGAGGACCTGCCCTTCGATCGCATCGCCGAACTCGACGGACGCAAGACCGCGACCGTGCGTATGCGGTACCACCGAGCCATGAAGACACTGAGACAGGGACTGACGGAGGCGAGCGCACAATGAGCGACTCCCGTGAACGGAACGACCGAGACACGACCAGGGACCGACTGGCTGCTGCGTTCTCAGCTCCCGATACGTCGGAGGACCGCATGCACGCGATGCGTGCCAAGGTCGGCAAGACGCGCGTCAGCGCCAACACGCCCCGAAGGCTTCGCACCGTGCGGGCCCTATCCGTTGTGACCGCAGTCCTCGTCGTGGTGCTAGTCGGGCTGGTCGTGTGGCCCATGCTGAGCCCGGACCACGCCTTCCTCGAGACCATAGCGGTCGCGGGCCCGCCCGCACTGGGCGACCCGGACGCCTCGCCAAGCCCCGAGCTCGCCACCGCTATCAATGAGTTCGGCTTCGACCTGTTGCGCGAGATCACCGCTTCCGGCGACAACACCTTCATCTCGCCGCTCTCAATCGCCGACGCGCTCACCATGACCTACAACGGTGCAGACGGAGATACCGCCCAAGAGATGGCAGCCGCGCTGCACATAGACTCGATGTCCAAGACCGAAGTGAACACGGCGTGGGGCGATCTGCTCGCCTCGCTCATGGAGTCCGACGATGCTAGCCTCACGGTCGCGAACTCGCTCTGGGCCGATAAGGGTGAGTCATTCCGCGACGACTTTCTGGGCACCAACCGCGACCATTTTGGCGCGGAGATACGTTCGCTGGACCTCCAGGCACCGGATGCCGTCGACATCATCAACGAGTGGATCAGCAGTCGGACCATGGGGCGCATCCCAAAGATGCTTAAGCCCGCCGACATCGAGGCAAGCGCCCTCTGCCTGGTGAACACAGTCCACTTCCTGGGCGGCTGGGCAGAGCCCTTCAACGTAGAGGCCACCCAAGACCAGGAGTTCACACTCGCCGACGGGTCGCGCATACAACTGCCGATGATGCGTCAGAGCGGGGATTTCGCCTACACGGAGACCGATGACCTGCAGCTCGTGCGCATACCCTACGGGACCAAAGGTGTCTCCGAGTCGCGCTTCTCTGCCTATGTGATGCTGCCACGCGGCAACCTCACGCCCGCCGACCTGCTCGCCGACATGAGCGCGCAGGAGTGGGCTTCCATGACGGCCGGTGGCCGGGGATCCGCGCTTGCGCACGGGAGCATCGAGATTCCCCGTTTCGAACTCAAGCCTGAGTCCAGCTTCGATCTCATTCCGCCTCTGCAGAGTCTGGGGATTCATGCCGCGTTCGGACCCGGGGCTGATTTCTCCCCCATGGGACCCAAGGGTCTCAACATAGGCACGGCGACGCACAGAACCTATCTGCGCGTAGACGAAGAGGGCACCGAAGCGGCAGCCGCGACGGTGATCAGCATGACTCGCGGGGGCTTCATGGTAATCGAGCAGCCCTTCGAATTCCGCGCCGACCGGCCGTTCATCTTCTCGATCGTGGACGACACGAGTGGCGCGCTGCTGTTCCTCGGTGTGATATCCGATCCTAGCTAGGAACTACTGCCCCATCGCAGGCGTGCCGTCGGCATGGCAGCCGTAGCACTCGCTCATGCGGTAAGTTGCGTGCTCCTCCACCAGCTGCGGGTCGTCACTGTGACAGACGCAGCCGGGAATCTGAATCGCCAATGGCGACGAGTCTTCCGCCTCCGTCGGCAATGAAGACGCCCCGCCGGGAGCCGAAGCTCCCGACGAGGTCGTCCCCGTAGCACCCGAGTCTTCACCATCAGCAAGCGGATCGGCATCAGCCGAGACCGCCGTTGTGGCCGAGGGCGCGGCATCAGCAGGCGCCTGAGGCGCGCCAAAGTAGTACAGCACCAGCCCGACCGTGAGTACGACGGCTAGAACAGACAGTGAGATCCCGAGTGTGCGTTGCTTCATGGTTACGCGACCGCCTCGTCGCCCAAGATGGCCTTGAGATCATCTGCGGCAGACTCGCCGATGGGCATGATGCCAAAGTTATCGACCAGCACCTGCAGCACGTTGGGCGTGATGAACGCAGGCAGAGTCGGCCCGAGGCGCATGTCCGTGATGCCCAGATAGAGCAGCGACAGCAGGATCGCCACGGCCTTCTGTTCGTACCACGACAGTACGATCGAGAGTGGCAGTTCGTTCACGCCGACGTCGAACGCATCGGCGAGCGCGAGTGCGATCTGCACGGCGCTGTAGGCGTCGTTGCACTGGCCCACGTCCAGCAGACGCGGAATACCGCCGATGTCACCGAGCTTCTTGTCGAAGAAACGGAACTTGCCGCACGCCAGCGTCATCACGATGGTGTCGGCCGGAGCCTGCTCCACGAAATCGGTGTAGTAGTTGCGACCGGGCTTAGCCCCGTCACAGCCGCCCACAAGGAAGAAGTGCTTGATCGCGCCCGACTTCACGGCCTCGATGACCTGCGGGGCCACGCCGAGAACCGTGTTGCGGCCAAAGCCGACCATTACGGAGCTGTTGTCGGTCTCGTCGGTGAATCCATCCATCTCAAGAGCCTTTGCGACTACCGAGGAGAGATCTTCGCGGCCGACGTGCGGGATACCGGCGAACTGGACCGGGCCGGAGGTGAAGAGCCGGCCTGCGTACTCATCCTTGGGCGGCATGAGGCAGTTAGTGGTCATGAGGATCGCGCCCGGGAAGGCCGCGAACTCCTTGTGCTGGTTCTGCCATGCGGTGCCGAAGTGGCCGTAGAAATGCGCATGCTTCTTCAGCTCGGGGTAGGCGTGGGTGGGAAGCATCTCGCCGTGCGTGTAGACGTCGATGCCCTTGCCTGCGGTCTGCTCCAGCACTGCGGCGATATCGGCCAGATCGTGGCCCGAGACCAGGATCGCCTTGTTGGGACGGTGGCCCAAAGGAACCTCCGTCGGCGTGGGATGGCCGAAGGTGCCGGTGTTGCCGGCATCCAGGATCTCCATGGTGCGCAAGTTGATCTTGCCGCACTCAAGCGCGAGTGCGACCCACTCGGTCAGGCCGAGCGTGGTGTCCTCCAGCGATGCGAGCGCCTTGAACAGATAGGAGCCGATCTCCGGATCCTCCTGGCCGAGCGTGGTGGCGTGATGCGCATAGGAGCCGATGCCCTTGAGACCGTAGAGCGTGGTCTGCTGCAACGACTGGACGTCCTCGTCACGCGTGGTGTCCCACGGAGATCCGAGCTCGGCCGCCTGTGCTTCCTTGGCCTCGACGCTAGCCGCTGGGGCGAGGTCGACGAACTTACCGGCCGGAGCGACGCCTCCGGCCGCCATAACGGCTGCCTTGAGCGCACCGCGAAGGCGAGCTGCATCATCGATCTTGACAGCGATCGAGTCGGCGTCGAAGTCAACATTGGTGAGCGTGGTGAACAGTGCGTCGGCGATGAAGTGCGCTGCTTCCGCCGTGTTCACGCCGACCTTCTCGGCCTCGATGGCAACAGGTGCGATTCCGCGAGTCATGTTGACGAGCAGGTCCTGGAGGTCGGAGACCTCAGGTGACTTGCCACATACAGCGCGGGTGGTGCACCCGACACCCTTTGAAGTCTGTTCACATTGATTACAGAACATATCTACTCCCTCTTTCGGTCAATGGCAGTTATCCGTGAATGAGTGCCGGCAGACACCTGGTGCACACCCAGGCACTCTCCCCCTTGGTGCGGACCGGCAACAGTGGGGCCTGGTCTTCGTTCGTACCGCAGTTGAAACACACCTGCGGGATGTACGTCTTGAGCTTCTCGGCGATGATCTCCTCAGCGGCTGCCTCGTCGAACGCGACGGTCTCGCGCTCCTCGATAGTGAGCGCGTCCTCCGGGCACACGCCCAGACAGAATCCTGCGCCGTCGCACAGCTCCTCGCGGATGACCTTGGCTTTGCCGTCGATGATCTGGATCGCGCCCTCGGCGCAGGGAGAGACGCACAGGCCGCAACCGGTGCACAGCTCCTCGTCTATGCGGACGATCTGCCGTTTCGTGGTGGTGCTCATGTGCGGTTCCTCTCAGTCGGATGTCGGGTCAGAGGCGGTGGCTGCCTTCTTGGCGGCGCGCCCCTCGAGTAGATGCTTGATGCTGTCGATCGCGTGACCGTGGAACATGGAGCGCGGGCCGGCATAGCGCATGACCTCGCGCATGTACTCGCGCATCTCGGGCTCGTAACAGTGGGTATCGCAGTTGCTGCAGAACGGCTTGGGGTCCTTGGCGCAGAAGGCGCGACGCTTCTCGGCATAAGTGAGAAGCTCGGCACAGTCGGGGCAAACTGCCGGGACCTTTCGCCCGTATGCCCCAAGCGTCACGCCCTCGCTCTGCAGCGGTACGCGCTTCGTCTGTGCATGGTTGCCTTTGCAGTAGATGGCCACGAAGTCGCCGAGCAGCCGCGTGTCCTTCGCAACGTTCGCGTCGGCCATGCGCTGTGCGAACCTGTTCGAGCTCTCTGCCATCTGAAGCGACCTCTCTCCCCATCAATGCCCCCGGGCACCCTTTCATTGACATCACCGTACCTACCCTGGTCGCACCGTTCCTTGACTCATGTCAAAATGCGCAAGAATCCTTACAAATCGGGTAAGGAATCCCTTGCCGAGGAGAAACCAGCCAATGACCCCTCCATCCACAGATGCCCCACGCGAAGTGCTCGCAGCCCTGCGCGAGTGCCGCCTCTGGCGCACGGCAAGCGATGAGGCCGTCGCTGGTCTCGCGTCGGTCGCCCGCCTCGAACGCGTCAAGCGAGGCATGCTCCTGGGCTCCGAGGGGGATCCCGCCGAGCGTTTCGGCGTGGTCGTGTCCGGCAAGGTGCTCGTGTACTACCTTGGCGCGGACGGTCGCCGCATCATCTTTGAGAACCTAGGCGCGGGCGATCCGTTCGGAACGATCGCGGCGCTCTCTGGTGGACGCCTGCCAGCAACTATCGAGGCAGCCACTGATGGCCAGATAGTATGGCTCGGTCGAGAAGACTTATTCACCATGCTGGCGAACGAGCCGATTGTGGCGAGGTCGCTCATCGCGGACCTGGCGAACAAGGTCGTCAACTTCACAGCTGTGGTCCAGACACTGTCGATGGATGTCCCCGCTCGGCTCGCGCGCTTCCTGTTCCAGCGCTCGCTGTCCGTCGGAGAGACGACGTCCGAGGGTCTCGTGGTGGAGTTGGGCATGCCAAAGAGCGATCTGGCATCGGCGCTGGGCACGGTGCCCGAGACACTGTCGCGCGCATTCGGCAAGCTGCGCGACGACGAGATCCTCGAGGTTCGCGGCTCTCGTGTCGTGATCTTCGAGGTCGGCGCATTGGCGCGACTGGGATCGGGATACGAAGAGTAGCCCCCGTCGCCTGGCGAAAGGAATCCTCGATCTCACGTGGAATACTATCCTGACTGAATGTTCAGTCAGGAAGGGATGTTCCCGTGCCATCTGCCAGCAAGCACCCACAGCACGAAACAGCTGAACGCATCCTGACATGTGCCGAGGAACTCTTTGGCCGTCGTGGATTCGATGCCGATGGGGTCGACCTCGAGGAATAGAGCTACCGCTCGGACTCCTCGGCGTTTCCTCCAGTACCGCTCACCCGTTTCGTGCGAATCGCCTTAGCGCCCTTTTCCAGCGTGCTCGCCATCAGGAAACCCGCGAGCAGGATCGCGCTGGCCACCATCTCGGCTGGGTAGAGACCGGCGGTCACACCAGCGCGCGCCATGGAGCCCGCACCAGCTATCAGCAACGTGCCGATGATGATCAGGATGTTGGCGTATGAGCGATAGCGATACTCCTTCTTGCGCCAGAACTTCATGACCGACCAGGCGGAACCGCCTAAAAGCAACAGGCTGCCGGGAATGTTGAACGGCAGCGACATGATCCGCGGAAACGAGCCTCCGGCACCGAGTGCGGCACCGCCGACAGTGATGCCGGGAATCAGCTTGTCCATGAGCAGATCGGCTGTGAAGGTGCCGTAGAAGAACACGGCGAGAAGGATCAAGTTGATCACGAGATACGCATGGCCCCAGAGGCGACGCTTGGTGATCAGATAGAGCGTTCCCAGACCCAGAAAGCCAACGAGAGATGCCGCCAGCACTATGTAGATTCGATATACGGTGGGAGCCCAGTTCCCTGTGGCC
>JAQIBK010000212.1 GCA_027859125.1 Actinomycetota bacterium
GGATACAGGGGACGAGTTGAAGCCCGGAGTTTGGGCACTCGCTCGGGCCGTTTCGACCGGTATCGTCTCGCCCTCGCAAGTCGTAGACATCCAGCGAATGGACGGAACGCGCGGCACGATACTGAACGCAGCCGTGCCGATCCGTGAACATGCCGGCGATATCGTCGGCGGTCTGGCTGCCTTCCAAGACGTCACGGAACAGCGGGGGAGGGAGAGGCTGTCCACGGCTCTTGCAGAGATCGAGGCCGTCGTTGCGTCGGAACAGGATGTTGAGGACGTTCTCGATCGCGTGCTGGCCGAGACGTCGCGAGCCATCCACGCCGACTCCGCTGTAATCTACACCCGTCGGGCTGGCCTCTGGGTCGTGCAGAGAACGTACGGACGGCTGAAAGAGCTGATCGGACGGGCTTTTACCAATGAGGAAGTTTGGTACGCACAGGAGGAAGAGCGGACACGCGAACTCGTTGCCATACCGGATACGTCCAAGGATGTCCGAGTCAATAGGGCGCTCGCCGAACGGTACGGCGTCGGTGCCCTCATCGACGGAGCGATCTTCCTGCGTGGGGAACTCGTCGGGGACCTGAGCTTCCACTACAACGAACCGCGAGCCAGCTTCTCGCAAGCAGAGCTGGATTTCGTAAGGGACGTTGCGTTTGCGGTCAGCCAATCGCTGAAGACGGCGGCACTGTTCCAGGGTGAGAGAGTAGTCGCACACGCGATGCAGCGCGCGCTGCTGCAGCTGCCGGAGAGCGTCCGTGGCATCGACTACGTAGCCAACTACACGTCGGCATCTGAGATCGCCGAGATTGGTGGTGATTTCTACGACCTGCTGCCCCTGCCCGATCGGCGGGTCGCGATCGTGATCGGAGACGTATCGGGTCACGCTTTGGAAGCAGCACGATTGATGATGACAGTGAAGCATGCGATTCGCGCCTACGCCTTCGATGGACAGCGACCAGCCGACACACTCCGAAAGGCGAACGAGCTGCTTGTGGCTGTCACCGCGTTCGATATCTTCTCCACGGTGTTCCTCGGCGTGCTCGACACCGACTCGGGCGTTCTCACCTACTGCAGTGCTGGGCATCCGCCTGCTTTCTTGCGTCGACGGAGTGGTGAACTCGTTCGCCTGGCGGTGCAGTCGCCGCTGTTGGGCGGTCTTCCGGGATTCGACTACGTTCAGGCAGAGGAGACGCTCGATCGGGGCGACTACCTGTTCCTGTACACGGACGGGGCGTACGAAGCCCGCAACGACGGAGAGATGTTCGGAGAGAATCGGCTCGCCGAACTGGTAGAGGACAGCCCGTCCGGGCAGGAGGCATGCGACCGTGTTTCGCAGGAAGTCACCGCCTTCTCAGGCGGGCGGTTGGAGGACGACCTGGCCATGCTGGCTGTCAGTCTGGCCTGACCCTGATCCTCGAAGTCGACCTTGCCAGAGGTGTCCTGTTGCGTGTGCCCGAGGGGCTTTCGGATTCTCGGTCGGTGTGGACCTGAGCCAACTACTGCGCGCCGAGGTTGTCATGATTCCGCGTCTCTAAGACGACACACGTGCCCGAAGGCGAAGTTGCAAGCAGCATGCGGTCGCACTCCGCGAGCATCAGGGTGAAACCCATGCCGAGAGATGTCGTGGAGGAGAAGCCGGGAACGAGCGTCGCATTTGGAAGTTTCGCGAAGTCGATCCCAGGACCGCCGTCGTCCACCTCAACTTGGAGCGACCCATCCTTCTCGAGGAGCCGCAGACACTTCAGGGCGCCTCCGTGTTTGAACGCGTTCGTCATGGCTTCGCCGGCGGCGAGCATGAGCGCGTCGGCATCGCAGATGTCACCAAACCGCTCCGCCAAGATGTCACCCAGTTGGTGGCGCGCGGCCGACAGACTCTCAGCAGAATTGGCTTCGCCGGCACTCCACACCTCGTTCCCCAGCTCCGAGGCAATCTCATCCGGTCCCAGCAGTACGAGCTTTCCGCCGGTGACGGCGGCGATGACCTGGGTGTACGCATCGCGGATACCCAAGTCGCGCTGCCGAACTGCCTCCTCAGCATTGTGTCGTTCCGAGACATCCTCCACTATCCCGATGATGAACCTAGGGAGATCGTCCTCGCCCGAGACCAACGACGCTGTCATCTGGCCCCACATGACCGAGCCGTCTTTGCGGCGGTAGCGCTTCTCAATCGTGTAGTGGTCGTCACGCCCGACCTTGAGCGTCTCGAAGTACCGCTGGTCGAGCGTGCCGTCTTCTGGATGCGAGAGATCGGTAAATGCCCGTCCTGGAAGCTCGTCGACCGAGTAGCCCAGCATGTTCGCGAGTGCGGGGTTGCTCTTGGATATGCGCCCCTTGAGGTCTACGAGCGCTATGCCGACGGCTGAGCGCTCGTAGATGGAGCGGAAAATCGCCTCGCCGTCCTCTTCGACTGCCTCGTCCGCCCACTCCGCGTCATCGGGCACCCAGGACTCCTCGGCGGCCATCTGCTTGTGGTGTGCGCGTTGCTGCTCGTCAAGTGGAGGAGCCGCATCGGCCGTGACCGCAGGCGCGGGCGGAGTAGATTCGGCCACTGTTTCCACCGACGCGTCAGCGCCGTCTCCGGGGTCGTGTGCCTTGAGTGTATCCATCATGTTGATGTATGTACCCCACTAATGCCGCAAGGCGTTGTACGCGCAGACGTGCCATCCACTTGAGGGCGTTCGGACGCCGAGTTTGGCCAATCGACGTGTACCGTGTCGACGGCTTCCGCCTATCACTGCTCTCGTCCGATGAAATGGAGTTTGCGATGGGGTTTGTCGACAAGATCAAGAATGCGGCCGATGAAGTAGCAGGGAAGGCAAAGGAGCGGGTCGGAGACAAGACTGATGACGAGCAGCTCGAAGCGGAGGGCGAGTTTGATCAGGCATCCGCGAAGACGAAGCAGGTGGTCGAGGCCGTGAAGGACGATCTCAAGGGAGAGTTCGACGACGCGCGCGTATGGGTGAGTGGCAAGGCCGGGGATCTGAGTGACAAGGTGGCCGACAAGGCCGATGAAGTGAAGGACCGGTCAAGAAGCTAGCCATTTGGCTGCGAGCCCTTGGTCGGCGTATGACCGCATTCTGGAACACGCGACGCCCAAGACGTCGCCGCAGCTGGCCTAGCGGCCCTCGGCGTCTGCAAATCAGATTCTTGTCTCGAGGAGGAGATAGAAGTGCTGTGGACCATCTTCGCCATCTTGGTAGTGCTTTGGCTTCTGGGCTTCACCTTGCACATCGGCGGCGGGCTCATCCACGCGCTGCCGGGCTCCTTCGGGAGCCACGTTGTTTGTCTGCGGGAATATCTGCGACCGGACGAGAGCCACAACCTCGGCGCATGTTGATGACGTCAGTGCACACTAACTCCGCGGCTCCGTCGCACGTTGTTGCTACTGTTTCTAGCTGGGGCCAACGGTAGTTAGCAATGGCTAGCGACGGGTACACAGTAGGTAGCGAGTGGAAAGGGGAAGCGAATGCCCGAGTTTGTGAGCGTCCCAGTACCGGTTGAGCGCGTCAAAGAAGTCTACGAGCTTCTTTCACGCGAGTCGTCTAGACCGTCGGCACTGCGCTCGACCGGGGTGGGCCACTCGGAGGTATGGACGCAGCCGCTTATAGATCGGATGTTCATCGAGTCATCATCTGCCATGCGGCGGATCTTGCTCGCTATAGCAGAGAAGTCGCCCAGATGGGTTACGACCAATGACATCGGCGCCGTTTCCGGTCTGTCCGTTCGCCAGGTGGTAGCTTCACTAGGCCCCTTCGAGAAGCGCGTTCGGGGTCGGTACGCTATGAGCAGCTGGCC
>JAQIBK010000123.1 GCA_027859125.1 Actinomycetota bacterium
CTGGCGGCGATCACAAAAGCCGGGCGCCTTGACGGCGACGGCGGTGAAGGTGCCGCGAAGCTTGTTGAGCACGAGCGTGGTGAGGGCCTCGCCCTCGAGGTCCTCGGCAACGATCAGCAGCTGCTTGCCGGCCTGCATGACCTTCTCGAGCACGGGCAGGAGTTCCTGGATGTTGCCGATCTTCTGGTTGACAACAAGGATCAACGGCTCGCTCATGACAGCTTCCATGCGGTCGGGATCCGTGACCATGTACGGGGAGATGTAGCCCTTATCGAACTGCATGCCCTCGACGGTCTCGATGTCGATGCCAAAGGTCTGGGACTCCTCGACGGTGATGACGCCGTCGTTGCCCACAACGGTCATGGCCTCGGCGATCTTGGCGCCAATGACCTCATCGGCGGCGGAGATGGAGCCGACGTTGGCGATCTCCTCTTTGTCCTCGACCTCTTTCGCGTTCTCCTTGATCGATCCCACGACGGCTTCGACAGCCTTCTCTATGCCGCGCTTGATCGCGAGCGGGTTGGCGCCAGCGGCCACGTTGCGCAGACCCTCACGCACGATGACCTGAGCGAGCAGCGTTGCTGTGGTGGTACCGTCACCAGCAACGTCGTTGGTCTTGGTCGCGACTTCCTTGACGAGCTGAGCGCCCATGTTCTCGAGCTTGTCCTCGAGCTCGATCTCCTTGGCGATCGTGACACCGTCGTTGGTGATGGTCGGCGCGCCGAACTTCTTGTCGAGCACTACGTAACGGCCCTTCGGACCGAGCGTGACCTTTACCGCGTTGGCCAGCTTGTTGACGCCGGCTTCGAGGCCGCGGCGGGCTTCCTCGTCAAAACGAATCTCCTTAGCCATCTAAAGTGTTCCTCCTTCAGGTGTTTCGAATGGGTGTGCTAATCCTGGACGACGCCGAGGATGTCGCGCTCGGTGAGGATCATGTACTCCTCGCCATCGAGCTTGATCTCGGTGCCACCGTACTTCGAGTAGATGATGGTATCGCCTTCGGCGACGTCGAGCGGTATGCGCGCGCCATCCTCGAAACGACCAGCGCCCACGGCGATGACGGTGCCCTTCTGCGGCTTCTCCTTCGCAGCGTCCGGGATGTACAGACCGGATGCGGTCTGCTCCTCGGCCTCTGCGGCCTTGACGACCACACGGTCGCCTAGCGGCTTGAGATTCATTCCCTGCCCTCCTGTTGTCACTACTTAGCCCAACTTTACTGACTTCTCCGGTGAATCCGTTCCGACTCACAAAGGGTCTGTACCCTTCCTGAGCGACAGACTCACCTGATTGCTAGCACTCATATGCTCAGAGTGCCAACGAAGGAGATTCTACCCATTCCAAGGGATGGATTTCAAGAAATATGTGATGATTCGCCAAAAAATCTGAGTGTGAACAACTCAGAAAGCGGAACGACCCGAGGCAAGATGCCTCGGGTCGTTCTGGCACTGATTCGCCACTCAACGAGTCTTACTTGTCCAACCAGTCAAGGTAGTCGTCGATATTGACATGCGCGTTGAGCTCAGCCAGCGTCGCGTCGGACACAGCGAGCGAACCGCCAACGACATAGCTGACCTCCGTCATGGCACCGTTCTCATCGATGTACTTCTTGACCTCTGCACTCAAAGAGTCTGCAGGCGTCAGAAGCAGCGGATTGTATCCCCACCAGCAAATGGGTCCTGCTGCGAGACCATCTGGGAAGTTGGCACCGGAAGCGAGAACAAGACCGTCGCCCGACATCGGATCCCACGGCGGACCATCCACGATGTTGTCAACGCCCCATTGAGCGATCTTGCGGGATGTCTCATAGCGAGTCGTTCCCGCCACTCGAGTGATCGTGCCCGTTCCCACGAAGGACTCAAGCGCGTCGTAGACGGATGGCGCTATGACCATCTCGCCACCCACTACCACGATGTTCTTGATGCCGAATTCAGTGAGTGCGGCAGTTGTAGAAGCAGGAATCGAACTCTCCCCTACCATCAGGAGCGGAGATGCGTTCCATGCTGCCACAGGGCCGGCGGCGAGTGCATCTGGCCACGCAGTGCCACTCACGATGAACGCAGTGTCGCCCTCGAAGCCATAGTCAGCCTCGCCCTGCTCCATGATCGCAGCAGCGGTGGCATAGCGAGTTGTACCCGAGAGCCTGATCACTTCTTCGACATACGGCAACGCCTCTATCGCGTCGACCACAGCGTCGCTCACAGCCAGAGAACCACCCAGACCATAGACGATTCCCTTAGTGTCATTCACGACGGAGTTGTACTTGAAGAGACGGTCGATCTCCTGTGAGCACTCAGGAGAGAGGGCAGTGGGGCTCGTAAGAAGTAGTGAAGCATCATCGAATGATGCTAGAACCCCGCCGGCGAGCGCGTCTGCGAACGATACCCCGGACGCTACAACCGCGTAGCCCGGACCGCCTTCATCCTGTCCGGCGTTGAGCGCATCGCTGAACATGACGTTGGAGATGTTGCGTGCGGTGTCATATCGCGTCGCACCGGATATGCGTCGCGCGAATCCCTGGTTCCAATACAACCAGTAGGATCCCCGGTCCTCACTGTTCCGCGGCTTCACGGCAACGTAGTAAGTGCCGGGCTCAGGGGCCACGAACACCATGGCCGAGGCGTACGTATTGAAGTAGTGATCGTCATTATTGTCAACACCGTTGCCGTCAGCGTCGAACACATAGAACCACGGATCCGAGTCCTGATCTTCACCATCCCCGGTCACTATCTCGAATAGGAACGGAGTTCCAGTGGTGTCCGTGCTTATCTTGAAGTAGTCATCATCGTCATCAGCATGGAACGTGTGATAGCTGACCGCGGGCAACACCTGGGCAGTAGCCGTGGTGTTGTCAAACTCATAGGCATCAGCTTCCCACAACGCCTGCGCATCAACATCTCCGGCGATCGAAACTGCCGGTACCAGCGCAACGATCAGCGCAAACGCTAATAGCACAGCCAGCCTCGCCCTAAGCGAGCCACTCATGGACATCTCCCCCTCGGAATATGTGCAACGTGCCGTCCCCCAAGAAACAGTGTGGCGAACCGTCACACAATGCGGATACACAGGACTAAGTACCCCAACGGTGGGATTTCTCTGCACATTGCCGACAGAAAGAACGAAACGAGCCTCAGGCTTCCGAGTCCAGTCGAAGATTCGGTATCGCCTCGGCGTCCAAGCCCAGGAATCCGCCGCGCATGAATCTGAAATGCGCCGCCTGCGCGATCATCGCCGCGTTGTCTGTGCACAGAATGAGCGGCGGCACTGAGAGCCTGATACCGTGATCGGCCAGGGCCTCGTGCAGCTTCTCACGCAGCGACGGATTCGCCGCGACGCCCCCCGCCAGACAGAATGTCTCCACACCGCATTCCTGCGCGGCGCGTACAGCCTTCGACACCTGAACATCCACAACGGCCGCCTGGAACGATGCCGCCAGATCGGGCACGTCGACCTCTCGTCCCGCCTGCTCTGCGTTTCGAATGTGATTGATGACCGAGGTCTTGAGCCCGGAAAGTGAGAACGCGTAGTTCCCGCTTCGCATCATCGCGCGCGGGAAATCGATGGCATTCTCGTTGCCCTCACTCGCCAAACGCGAGAGTATCGGCCCACCGGGGTAGCCCAGACCGAGCGCCTTGGCGACCTTGTCGAACGCCTCCCCCGCTGCGTCGTCGAGCGTCTCGCCCAACGTGTGATAGACGCCCCATTCGGGCATGTGCACCAGCGACGTGTGTCCGCCGGACACGAGCAACGCCACCAGCGGCGGCTCCACAGTCGGGTCGGCCAGCATGTTGGCGAATATGTGGCCCTCCAGATGATTCACTCCCACGAGCGGCAATCCCGTTCCCAGCGCCACGCCCTTCGCGTACGCCACACCAACCACCAACGCACCGACAAGACCCGGGCCGTATGTCACCGCGATCGCGTCAAGATCGCCAAAACCGACGCCTGCCTGTTCGAGTGCCTCATCAACCGCCGCGACGATCGCCTCTGTGTGCTTGCGAGAGGCGATCTCAGGCACGACGCCGCCGAATCTCGCATGGAAGTCCACTTGACTCGCTATGACGCTGGAGAGCAGCTCTGTGCCGCCTCGCATTACTGCGGCAGCGGTCTCATCGCATGACGACTCGATCGCGAGGATGAGCTCCTGCCCAGCCTCAGGCGAAGCGGCGTCTCTTGCCAGCAGGTCGCCCCACATGATCACAGCGTCCTCACGAGTATCGCTGTAGTAGCCCGGGCGAACGCCGACCGACGACAGCCCGAACCGCCTGTACAGCTCCTGCGCCGACGAGTTGGACTCGCGGACCTCGAGTGTCGCCCGCGAAGCCCCCATCTCGACCGCACTTGCGAGGAGACTCTCCAGCATCGTCGCTCCGACGCCCTTCGAACGGGCATCTTCGCGCACTGCCAGATTCATGATGTGCGCCTCATCACCAATGACCATGATCCCGCCGTATCCCACGACCTCATCACCATCGACTGCCACCAACCACGCTCTCGTCTCCCCGATCGACACCTCAGCTGCGAACGTCTGTCGCGACCAGGGCGTAGGGAATATCGCGTGCTCGATCTCGTGTACCGCATCGATATCGCCGCGTGTCATAGGGCGCAGCTCGAAGCTCACAGCGCACCGCCTTCCGGGCCGGCCACGCCGGAATCGGGCACCGAGCCTTGAGCCGCTGACGCATCCGCCGTGGCGTTCGCGCGGTCGCGTTCGGTCTCCTCGGCATCGGATAGTCGCGTGTACACGGGAAGCACCGCACCCGCGTCACCGTCGCCCACGCGACCCGCCGCGAGGTCGTCTGCGTACGCCCTGAGCAGGCCGCGCCCCGTCGGCGTCCAGAGCCCCTCGGCGGCGAAGGTCGCTCCCGGTCCCAAAGCCTCTCGGAAGACGTCACCGTGTTTGCGCAAGCCGTTGCCGGCCAGGATCGTCGGTGGCTCATCGGCAGTTGCCCAGGCCGCCGCAGCTGATAGCGGCCTGGAGACGGTATCGGGTGCGAGGCGCTCGCATCCGCCATTCGCACAGCGGAACAGCGCAGGATACACCTCTCCGCGCATCGCGTCGCCCACGACCCCCAGCAGCACGTCGAGGTGCGCGAACCTGCGCGCGATCGCGTCAAGAGTGCTCACGCCGTACAAAGGGACTCCCAGCGCATGTGCCAGCCCCTTGGCCGAGGAGACACCGATGCGAACGCCCGTGAATGAGCCCGGGCCCAGTCCGACCACTATCGCGTCGAGATCGCCAGGCGCAACGTTCGCGGACTCGAGAAGCTCGGCCACGGTCGGGAGCAGTCGGGTGAGCGAGGCGCGAGGCGCGTCGAGATCACGCTCGGCGATCACGCCGACGACACCGGGCTCAACCATGCCCAGAGCGATCGCGCACTCCTCTGTGGCCGTGTCGAAGGCGAGCGTGAGCTGGTTCATGCGGTATCCCCGCCATGTGAGTCCGAGTTGCGCACAACGACATCTGCCAGGCCCGTGCACGCGCCGAGCCACGTTCGTGCGAGTTCCGCGCCGCGCGTACCCTGCGATGAGAGCACGATCTCGCGTGTTTCGTCGGCGGTTATGGTCATGTGGGCGGCAAGATAGTCGAGCGGCATCGCCTCGGGGAAGCGGTCGCCCCACTCCACGACCGAGACACCGTCGGCTTCCAGGGTGCCCCAGTAGTCCACGTCTTCGAGCTGATCGGAATGCTCGAGTCGGTAGAGATCGAAGTGGTAGAGGGGCAGACGACCCTGATGCACCAGAAGAATGTTGAAAGTCGGGCTCGTGACCACCTCTGGAACTTCCAACCCGGCGGCGAAGCCCTTGGTGAGCTGCGTCTTTCCGGCGCCTAGATCCCCTGAGAGCACAAGACCGTCACCCGCTCGAACCAACGGGGCGAGCGCCCGGCCCAGCGCGACCGTCGCATCCGCCCCGGTCGTCTCGAATCCGCTCATGCGCCACCTCCCGAAAGCAGCGTACCAAGCATGGCGAAGTCCGCGAACAGATCATCGCGCTTGGTTCGGTCATATATCGTGGCCGCAGGATGGAATACCGGCAGGACGGTACGCCCGTCGATATCCACCGGTCTTCCATGCAGCGTCGTGATTCCAGCCTTGGTGTCCAACAGCGAACGCGTGGCGTAGTTGCCCAGAGTGACCACCACAGCCGGGTCGATGAGCCGGATCTGCTCACGGAGGAACGGCGCGCAGCACTCGATCTCATCTCGCTTGGGATCACGGTTCTTGGGCGGACGGCACTTGAGCACGTTCGCGATGTAGATGTCGCCCCTGGAAAGACCGGCAGAGCTCAGCAGCTCATCGAGCAACCGTCCCGCGGCCCCAACGAATGGCTCACCCTCGAGATCCTCGTTGCGCCCTGGGGCCTCGCCGACCAGCATCACCCTTGCGCAAGAGTCGCCAACGCCGAACACTAGCGTTGTGCGCGTGTCACCCAAAGGACAGCGATGGCAGTCGCCCAGCGCCTCGCGCAACTCATGGAGGTCGCGGGAGATCACAGCCAGGTCGTCACCTCGTCTATGGGACGGCGCGCCGGACGACCGGATGACTCGGCGGAGTAGCCCACCGGCATTATCGCGATCGGCGTGCATGCCGAAGAGATGTCCAGGGCTTCACGCACAGCGTTCTCGTCGAATGCACCGATCCAACAGGATGCAAGACCCAGGTCGACCGCCTTGAGGAGCATGGTCTGCGCTGCAGCAGCGGTGTCCTGTATCGCGTAGAGCATCTCGCCGCGATCCCCGTATCGTGCGGCGACAGGGCGCGGATCGACCGAGACCACGATGACGATCGGCGCCGAAGCGGCCCATCTTTGATGAAGCGCGGCGGACAGCTTCTCTCGCGCCTGGAGCGAACGGACCACCGTGAAGCGCCACGGCTGGATATTGCCTGCCGTTGGCGCGGTTATTCCAGCCAAGAGCATGGCGCGCACGTCACCCTCGGATACGTTCAGCTTGGTGTTGAAGTGACGAACGCTGCGCCTCTTGTCTAGTACCTCTGAGAACTCCATTGACGACCCTTCCGAAAAGAATGAATGTACTGCCCGCGCCCATTCTAAAACAAAGGGAACAATGACCGTACGCCGAAATTCATGCACAGGAGGTGGTTGCCCCAATGAGCACCCGACGACCCGATGTGAACGACGAGGACTTGGGCATTAGAACATTCCAGCTGCGCAAAGCGAAAGCCGTGGAGCGTGCCATGGAACGAGTGCGCCACGCGCACAAAGATAATTGGAAGAACCTGAGCAATCTTGATATCACAGACTTCGAGTGGATTCTCGGCGAGACATGGGCGTACGTTGCTCGTGACGCGTGGGAGGAACTGCGCTTCGGCGAGCTAACAATGCACGATATTCGCACGATTCTCGCTTTCGGGCGCGAACTCAAGAAGCACGCTCGCACTTCAGTGGACGTGCTGAACGATGTGGTCGCGGCGATTCCCTGCACAGACTGACCCTGACTGTTACTGATCAGTGCACCGACGCCACCGCTCATGCGGTGGCGTTCTTCTTTTCATTCGAGATGCCCGCCCAATGGGATTCCTGCTTGACCCAAGACCATGGAATCACCACTACCCAGAGAAGAAGACACGCGGGACGACGTCATGAACCCCCCGGTTGGCAACGTCGTCCCGCATCTGGTGATCTATATGATCAGCGTCTCAATGACGCCAATGTTTACTTTGCGGCCTGCGCAATCTTCTTCTTCTCGATCTTGGCCTTTACCTTCTTGAGCCTGAAGAGATCCTCACGTGCTCGCTCATCGAGCGTCTGGCGGATGTAGGAGACCTGCTCCTTGAGCTGGGGCACGGTAACCTGTTCCAGCGCGTTGACCCGACGGTTGGTCTTCTGGATCTCTTCACCAAGACGCTTGAGTCGGGTCTCGATATCGGCGTACTCGATGATCACGTCCAGGATCCGCTCGAACTTGTCCGCCGTCTCATCGACTCGCGATGACACACCCGTGACCGCATAGCCGCGGGTGAACGACGATCTGATCGGGCTTTCGCCTTTGGTGACCACCGGGACCGACACACCCATGATCTTGGTACCGGTCATGTCCACG
>JAQIBK010000241.1 GCA_027859125.1 Actinomycetota bacterium
TATCCGTTCCGTTCGAAGTCAGCGTTCTCTCGTCAGGCCCTTCCTCCAACAATCTCGCTGACGCGCGCACCGCCGCGCTCCGCGCATGCAAAGGCGAGATAGTCCTCTGGATCGACGACGACTGTATCGCCGAACCGGACTGAATAGAGAGGATGAGCGCGGGACTCCAGGGACACGACTTCGTGGCCGGGAGAATCGACACTCCCCGACGCCCGTACATGAAGCTCGTCCACAACGTGACAGAGTTCCACGACTTCATGCATTGCACATCCGGACCGATTGATTTCGTTGCCGGAGCCAATATGGGCTTTCGAAAAGAACGCGTGGTCGCCCTTGGAGGGTTCACCTCGGGGATCACCAATGCAGAAGATACGGAGTTGCTCATTCGATTCCGAGCTTCTGGCGGCGTGTGTCACTACTTATCTGACGCGATCGTCCTGCACGACCACTCGCGTGTGCGCCTCACAGAGATCATCTCGTACCCCTATGAACACGCCCAGACCACTATCAGGCTTCGCGCAGAGAATCCTAAGCTGACAGGAACGCCTTCTTTCATGCTGTCGCCTTGGGCTCTTCGTGCGCTGTCGGTACCGGTGGCGGCATGGTCGACGTTTCGAATGTTCGCCCGACGCGACGGCGTCTTGCGTCACGTCGAAACCACGCCCGTGATCTTCATGACGAAGGTGGCCTGGTGTCTCGGCGCCGCTCGAGGACTCGAGCGGGCATAGGGCACCCCGGCAAAAGTCTGACGGAGCGACCGAGACCCCATCCGAATACAACAGGGGCTCCACCCCCGAGAGAGTGAGACCCCTGCATAGTCACTGTGGTGCGGCTGAAAGGAGTTGAACCTCCACGGGCCGAGGCCGTGGCGAGGGATCGGGACATTGGACCGGATGCCCACTTCCTTCAGAAACCCTACTCCATAGATGAACTCGCGGCGGCTGTACTCGTCGCACTCGCTTGACGGTGAGCCACGCCTAGCTGTAGTTCCGCATAGGTTGTTGCTAGTGCGAGATCCAAATGCGGTCCAGCAGCAGGTTCCCCGGAGAGGGAAAGCTCTTCTTGTTGTCCAGGAACCGAATCCTCACCTCACTGCCAGACACGTACGGCGTTCCATCAATAACAGGGTAGGACCACGTATTCGTTGTGTTCTTGGACATCACGCCTACCGGGTCATACGTCGTGGTGTCGAAATTGTAGAGAACGATGGAGAGGCTGTGCTGCCCGGAGTATGAGCCGTACACGTTGATGTATCGCGGTGGTGTAAGAATGCTGTCGAATGTGAGGCGCAGATCCACAGCAGGAGCTTCGGCAGCTGTCCCGATGTTGAGGACGTCGCCGTCCGTCGCTAGCAGGCTGGCCAGATTGCCGGACACAATCGTCCCGGCAGGTAGAGAGAACGCCGTCGGAGAGGAGATGCCCGACGGTGGGGCAACGATAACTCTCGAATAGACATTGGCCAGTCCGTCACCCGGATGGCAGCCGGTGTAGCATGCCCCACCGTCGGGATACGCGAACCAGTCGAGCCCCGGACGCACTAGATGGGCACCATCAGAGCCATGGTTCGTATGACATGCGATGCAGGTGAAGCCTCGTCGGCCCACGTGCAGTTTGTGCAGCTGGGGTTCGGCTAGCGCCGGGTCGTAGAACAGTGTGTACGTGGTCGGCTCAGAGCCGGTCACGTACACATCGTACTTGTGACAGCGATAGCACAGGAGCGAAGTGTCAGTCGCCGCCACGCCCGAGTAGGGAGCGGCCAGCATCGGAGACCACTTGCTATTGTGCGGACCGCGCGGCTTGGCCGGATCCGAGTTGACGTGGCATGTGGTACAAAGCATGACCGTGCTGTTCGTCAACGCCGGCGTCGTCGCCACGAAGGATACCTCGGGCACGGCCGCATTGGTGGACCCGGACAGGATGCCGTGGAACGATGCGTTGCGAGTGTCGCATTCGGACGCAATATCCAGCCAGCTGTCGAGCGGCTGTGTCCAAGACGAGTGACACTTGAAGCAGAGCTCGTACTCGTAAGTGACCCCTTTGAGTAGTGTGAACGATAGCGGGGCGGCACCCACAGCGGAAAGCTTGACGCCCCAGGCGCCGCGATTGGTAGTCGGCGCGTATGGCGGGTTGTAGCTGGTGTTGACCTGTTCCGCATGCGGGTTGTGACAATCGACGCACTCGGCATGCTGCTGGAAGCCAGCGGTCTCTGTGGACACATGAACTCCGGTGGCTGCGTCGGTGGGATGGCCGCTGTGACCGATCGGGCCCAAGTCTGCAACAACGAGGCTCGGCTCGCCTCCCGCCAACTCCACGCCGCCAGCCCTCACCGTCTGGCTGGCCACGCTTCCACTCCCGCTCTCGCCGAAAGATATAGCCTGAACGTTCGGCGCCACGCCTAGCACGTCGGGTACACCAAAGCCCCAGTATCCAGCGTTACCCGCCACCAGCTCGCTGCGCCCGTCGTGGTCGACATCCCCGACAGCCAATGACGCTGTGTTGTACTTGGTCCCAGTGTCATACCGTGCGGGACCGGTGAGACCAGCCGCTCTC
This sequence comes from Actinomycetota bacterium, assembly GCA_027859125.1. Classification (GTDB taxonomy): domain Bacteria; phylum Actinomycetota; class Coriobacteriia; order Anaerosomatales; family UBA3086; genus UBA3086. The sequence goes on from JAQIBK010000241.1 coordinate 2,551, forward strand.
CCGTAGACAAGCACCGAGCTGATACCCGTGGAATGACGCATCGCGATCACCGTCTCCGCGCCAGCAGACTGAGCCTCCGGAATGACATCGGCGACGAGCGTGTCCCACGCGGAAGCACCGGCTGCAGCAGTCGCGCTGTATGAAGCGAGTTCCTGGCCCGAACCATTGAAAACGCTGATGGTGTTCGCGGTCACCCCGGAATTCGCGACCACGATCTCCTCGCCGGCGTTTGCCGATATCGCGTCTCCAACGCTCGGCCCACGAGGACCCGCTCTCGTGGCGTGGGCCGGACTCACTATGATCTCCGTCGGCCCAAGGACTGACTCTGTGGCGATACGCAACGACTGGCTGCCTGCGCTCGTGATGACCAGGTCCGGCAGAGCCGTTCCCGTGACGTCACCTGAGGCGATCCCCGTCACGTCATCACCCACAAGATAGGGCCCGTCGACGACATCATATGTGGAGGTGCTGCTGTTGTATCTCAAGAGGCGCAGCACGCTTGCAAAAGGGCTGATGACATCGCGTGACACAATCGCGATCTCGGGACGCAGACTCAAGTCGTCGACATAGTCTTCAATAGCGATGAAAGAGGGCTTCAAGCCCGCAGGGAGGGTGATGGCCGTTCGAGTCAGCCCGTTCATTGCGTCTCGGCCAAACACCATTAGGCGATCGTTCTCGATATCGGCGACTACCAACTCAGAGGTTCCGATGCCATCGATGTTTCCAAAGGCCGCGTTGCCGGTAGCAGCTTCGATGGGCCACTCTCGTGGTCCGAACAGTGCGCGCGGCGCGGTGCCTGTTGTCTCTGCCGCATAAGCCGACAGCGTACTGAACACTTCGGGAATCCGCTCTGGATCCCAGACCATGGCGATCTCAGCTCGGGATGACTCCTCGGTAGGGAACTCGAACTGGGCGATATTCAGGCCGCCCATGGATCCGTCGTGGCATTGCAGGCACAGGTCGCTCTCCTGTCGCCTGACAAGCTTGGGAATGATTGCGCCCTCTGGATCCGTGGCGCCCATCGGGTTGTGGCAGACATCGCATTCCCCGGCGCGCATGGACTCATTGTTCTTCGCCCACTCCGCTTCGACAGGGACAGTCTCCAGAGACGCAGCGTGAGTGCTGGTCTCGTAGACGTCCTGACCCGCGTAGCCGTCCTTGGCCTCCGCATGACAGCCGAGGCACAGCCTACGATCGTTGCCCAAGACCGCATAGGTGGTCAGTACCGACGGGGGAACGAGCACCTCACGCACGAGAGGTGCGATCGGTGATCCGTGGGAAACGTGGCAAGCCTGGCACACGATGCCCGAGCCGGTCGGTGATACCGATATCAGCTTGGAGTGTGCAGTCTCGTCCCAAATGGGCAGGCCGCCCCACATACTGCTCGGGCGGTTCACATGGCATGTGGCACAGTACTCGTCGCCCGAATTGATCGTCTGGGTCGGATTCTCGGATGATACTCGTCTGAGCAGTCCGGGAAACGAATCGCCCGACAGCATTCGCTCGGTACCATGGCTGTCGTGGCACGTGCTGCAGGAGATGACGGTGGGCCCGAAAACCGTGTCACTCCCTTGGGGATGTGTTGATATGTTCTCTTCGAAGGCGCCCTGAACGTCCGTGATGGACCCAAGCATGTCTACGCCATGACACGTATAGCACATCGGCCGCTCTTCTTCGCCCAGAGCACCGCTCAGGAGCAGTGCACTGCCCGTGAATTCGTCGGAGCCAAATTGGGTTCGCTGAGCATCTGAGGTCGAAACGTGACTTCTGTGACAAATCGCGCAGGTGTCAGTGTCCAGCTGAATCGGCAAGTGGGGAGCCACGGCGACGGCTGTTGTCGCGACGCCAAGAACCATTGGCGCTATCATGCAAGCGACCATGGCGTGCATTTTCCAGATGCGAGCGACCTTCATTCTAGTGCTCGCCTCCAGTACGGTCGTGCAGCATTTGCATATGCCTGACGCCTGACGCCTGACGCCTGAATCGAGTATCCGGTTCGCTGGGAGGTTTCGGCCAGTTCCAGCTTCTCGAGAACACTTGTTCGTCTAGACTATCATGCTGGTGATACCCCCTCTAGACAACAGCCTCCCGCGGGACGCCGTGAAACTCTGGAGTTGGAGTTGACCCGATTCCGTTGACACCCTGAGATTAGGACGCAATAGATGTGTCCAGAAAGGGGTCTGGGCCGGCCCAGTATCCTGAACCCCCACCCAAACAAGACAGGGGCTTCACCCAAAATGGATGAAACCCCTGCATACTAGCTATGGTGCGGGTGAGAGGAGTTGAACCTCCACGGGCCGAAGCCCACATGGACCTGAACCATGCGCGTCTGCCATTCCGCCACACCCGCGTAGCGAAAGTGAATAGTAGCACTGCTGGTCTGACAGCGTAAAGTATGCCTACGAAGTGCCCCTACTTCGCAGACTCCAGGTTCTGCGGGAAAACCACGTCCAGGCCCTCGTTTAGCACGACCACTTTGATTTCACTGCCGTCTTTCAGGGTCAGGGTCACGAGATCAACTCGATCATACGTGGATAGATCGCTGTCATAGCCCGCCTGTTGGAGCATGACCATCGTCATCATCTCATGGTTGTCGGGTTCGCCCTCTACCGAGGTTGGAATCTTGTCCGCTCTGGAGTCATCGATCTCGCCGGCAAATCCCTTTTGTTCGAATTGCCCCGTGGCAGCATCTGTCGCAAGCCTCTCGTAGTTCGTGCAACCCGAAAGAATGCTCATCACACCGAAACACATGACAGCGACGAGACCCACCTTGAGAAACCGCTTCATTGCTTGACCCCCTGGTCGCAGACAACAGAGTACTGGAACAACTCTACTCAAGGTCGTCCAGCAAGGCTAGGAGCTCTGCATCGAGAGCATCGTATGCATCACCGTTGAGGAGAGAGTCCCCCGAACTCACGGCGAACTCATCGCTAAGCGAGCCGTCGGAGTCTGCAAGCAATGAGTACAGATCGAGAACGACCACGTTGTCCACTGCAGCTGCTCGCTCCTCCAGCCCCGCGTTGTAGGCCAGATGAAGCTTGACAAGAGCAGAGGTCGTCTTTCCGCCCAGAAGTCCACGAAGCAGAGCTTGAAGAAGACGGTTGTCCCGTCAGGCACCTCGCGAATCCGAAGTGCTGCCTCCTCGCCGATCTGGGGAGGATCTGAAAGGTTGTGATAGTCGAAAGTGTGACCCGCGTGTGAGACGGGGCCATCCCAATCCCAACCCCAGTACTGGAAGAGTCCCTCCGTCACCGAGCGGCCCATCATCAGCACCTCGGCGCCATCGGCTGAACCGTCCTGCCTGGCAACCGGGGTCTCTTGGTCATCCTGACCGGTCGTGCTCTGAGGCTCGGCTTCAGGCGAAGCGCAGCCCACAATCGAAGCGAACAATGCGACGGCGATTGCCAGAAGCATCAACCTAACTGGACCATGCGCTCCCACCGACTCCACCCCCGATAGCTTGGTTTGAGTATCCCCATCCTCATCTGCGCTGATTCTAGCGCGACGGCACGATGTCCGTTCGCTCATATCACCCCCATCCATCCGCACATATCCGCTGCTCGTGTTGCCGACGAGGGCAGTTCCGTGATTTGATACAGGGACTGAGGGGACGCTACTACCGGAGATCATATGCTGGCATCACGCCATGACACGGATCTCGGACAGACATCCGAACAGGCCAGAAGCGCCGAGAAGACATCGGCAGCAACGGGCCAGCCTTGGCGTACACGCACCAGGATCATCTGCGCTGCGACCATCATCGGGGTCGTCTTGCTGTCGCTCATCTTCGATCCATCCGGCAGGCTCGACCTAGTGTCGGCGGCAGTCGCAGGTCCTCTTCTGGAAGTCGCACCGGCTGAAATGACGCCGCTCGCAGTAGTCGAGCTCGGACACAACCTTGACCGCAACCCACGGATAGTCGCTGATGATTCCGGCGCCCTGCTTCCAGTCGGCACATCGCTGCCATGCGCCGACTGTCACGATCCTCACAATCTGCCCTTGGGAACGATCTCACTTCTGGGCGGCCCGCTAGGCGGCTCAGAGACGGTCGACGGAGTTCGCGCACTGTGCACGCAGTGCCACCGACCATATGACTCTGCGGCTACGACACCAACCGTGGAAGGCCTGCTCCTGCACAAGCTCGGAGCAGGAGTGTCCGATCACGCTGAAGCATCAACACGGCTGTGCAGCGACTGCCATGGCTCATCTCACTACCCCACTGGCCACGGCGAGAGTGGGGATTGCGTGGACTGTCATGGGACGACCGGCTCCCATGCGATTCACTTGAGCGCCGTCGACCCCCGCGGAGCGGGCGTCATCGCGTGCGAGACCTGTCACGACGCTGGGGACTACCCGTACTTTGCCGCAGGAACGGACTCGGATCTCAGCGGAAGCATCGAACTTGCTGAAACAAGCGTCTGCGACACGTGCCATTCCCCTGGCGGCGACTACGACGGTGTCGACTCGGCGAACGGCTCGATAGGCGCACGCGACTACTGGGCCACAAAGGTGTACGCAACGACATCGACTCTCAAGCCGGGTATGGAGCTGTGGTGCGCCGGCTGTCACGACGGATCGCCCTCCGCGATCGGGGCGGCACCGGCTGGCGCAGCCATCGATGCGCCCAATGTCGTGGGTCAGGAAACGGCTTCGACCTCCTACGGCACAGGCTACGGCTACTATGTCACCGGGCACGGTCGTGGATCGGGACCGTACCCCGCATCACAGAACCCGCCGGCAGACATCGGTTGCGATGCATGTCATGACTTCGCCAGCGCACACATTGACAGCGAAGCGCGCACGTACTCCTCGGCGTCGGACAACTACCAGGACGGCTACCGACTCAAGGATGTGGGAGGCGGACTGCCGCTCGAGGTACCAAGAACCGTATGGGCCGCCCCTGCATCTGACTTCGCGCTGTGCGTGACGTGTCACGATTCGTCCAGCTACCTGATCACGAGCACAGCGGGAACGAACTTCGTGGTCGGCAGCGCGAACAGCCACTACACCCACACGCGCAGCAACGGTGCATGGCCCGGACGCTGGGACTCGGACTGGGACGGAACCGGCGACTCGGCGGGCAACTGCCCGGCGTGCCACAACGTGCACGGCTCGCCATCACCGGCCATGATGCGTCACGGCGAACTCGGTGGGCGCGTACCCGGCCTCGCTTTCAGATACGGCCCGACGAGCCCCGATCCGTACCCCAAAGGTCCGAACGGCACCGGAGGACTGCTGGACTTGCCGGCGGGCGGAGGTTCAGTGGCATCGAACGGTGTGTGTGGGATGTGTCACGGCCAGAGCGGGAGCTACTCGCGTGCATGGAAGGACCTGTTCCCACCGCGAATCATGCACGTCTTCGGTCGCTCGGGCAGTGATCAGCTAGGGCTCACACTGAGCGAGGACGTCTACACCACGCCGAGTGCAGGCTCGATCATTCCTGCCGATCTTGCGTTCACGGACACCGACAACGGACGCTCGATCTCCAGCGTCAGCCACACCGAAGGCGCTGATCATGGCATCGTTCATCTCTCATCTGCATTGGACTCCGTTGACGACATCGATGTGGACACATTGGCGGCCGCCACGGCGACGTCGATCTACGACGCCAGCGGCTTGGCGATGGGAACCAGTGTGGTGGTCATCGAGAAGGACGATGTCGACCCGAGCATCTCGGACTGGTCTCCCTCTCGGGGGGCCACTGGTGTGGCGCGAAACGCGCCGCTGAGCTTCACGCTCTCTGACAGCATGGGCTCGGGCGTAGACATGTCGAGCTTCTCGATCACGTTGTCGGGCTCAATGGGCTACTCAAAGTCCTACACAGAGGCAGACACCTCGATTGTGTCTGCAAGCGGAACACGCCTGTCATACGAGGTGACCATCGACCCCGACGCGCTGTTCAGCTTGGGCGAGACGATCACGGTGTCGGTGTCAGCGGATGACCTTGTGGGCAATGCGCTCGCGGCGCCAGCATGGTCCTTCCAGGTCTCTGCCACGCCCACAGTCGAGACAGTAGTGATCCACCCATCGGGCTTGGGCTCCAATCCCGGTGGATACTGGACGCTGCCCGGCGCGAATCAGTGGGCGACCTACTTCGATTCAGACGATGGAGACACGACCTACGCGACATCCAACACCGGCGGTCAGGGCGCAACCCTGTATCTGGCGATGGACGACCCGACGCTCTTTGGCGCTTCGATCCAGAGTGTGAAGGTGCATATCCTTGCCAGGTATGTCAGTGGATGGTCCCCCGTTCCGCCCGCCTACACCGGCAATGCTGACCTTGGCTACCTCACTGGGACAACGACGCTGTGGACCGGCTCGAGCACTCTGCCCGGAACCGGAAGCTACACGCACGTGATGTCCACGGCGTACGCGACCGATTCGGACAGCGGGGCTCTCGACATCGCCGATATCAACGCGCTACAGGTAGCCATCAAGAGATTGACGTCTGGCGGCTACCCGCTGCGCATCACAGAGGTCTACGCCGAGGTGCGCTACATTCCATAGACCTTCCTGCCCCTGAGCGGCTCGACCCAAAGACTGCAGCTCGCCTTCTCTCCGATTTGGTGAAAAACTAGCGAACGTAGTACTATATGAGTGAACCTTAATAGTCCTTCTGCACGCGGCTCGAGGATGCGTCTATTCTCAGCGATGTTTGAGTGACCGCTCAAGCTGGCCCCAAAGAGCGCTCTGGAGAATCGCCCATGAACAGACGACCGCGGACCTTATCCCACACAGGTCGACCCTCAAGGAAGCCCGCAGCCGCAGTTCTTGTTCTTCTCGCGCTGGTGCTTGTTTCAATCGGCGCGTTCTCGCTCTCAGCGAACAAGCAGCCTGACTCTCAGCAGAACCTGCAGACCACCTCCGATGCCGGGCACGAAGTCGCCGATGCGTCGGAATCCGACGAGACGGAACCTGCGGACTCGTCTGCCGATGATCTGGGCGCTGCGCCAAGTGGTGGCTCTGACGCAGAGAACCCAGCGGCTGCGAACGGTGAGTCCGTGCGCCGCGCGAGCCCACGAGGCAATGCGTCGCCAGACAATGGAGCCCCAACCACCGCGCCCGCGCCCGCGCCGAATCCTGTGCCCGGCCCTGCACCCACGCCATACCCGGATCCGGACCCCGCGCCTGACCCGGAACCGATTCCAGATCCAGATCCGGAACCCACACCCGACCCGGATCCAGAGCCAGAGCCGACTCCCGACCCGGAACCGGTGCGCGCTGCCGAGGCGTTCACTGTAGTCGCCGCGCATCAAGCCAACGTTCTGACTTGGGAGACACCGTCTGTCGGCTCAGTGCCGGCCGGGTTCACGATCGAGCGTTCATCGGCAAAGACGGGCCCGTTCTTGGCGGTCGCATCGGTGTCGGTGACCACTACCGTGTTCAAGGATCCCGTGACTGAGACCGGTTATCTGTACTACCGCGTGTCCTCGCTGGACGAGACACGGGGCATCACAGCGCCAACGGCTGCTCGGCGCAACGACCGCGTCCTGATGTCTGAAGACGTGGGTCCGGAAGGCCTCACACTGATAGCCGCGAACGGCGAAGTGGAGCTCACGCTTCCGACAGGCGCGCTCGATGCCACCCGCTCGATCGGCGTGAGCGAGACCGGCGACTCTCCTCGCATGGCAGGGGCACTGCGTCTCGCCTCGACATACGACCTCTCCCCCGACGGTCTCGCTCTGAACGTGCCCGCGAAACTCAGGATCGCGTATGAGGTGCCCGTTTCGCACTTCCAAGTCAGCGCCACCCTCGAGGCAGCGCTCGAGCTCATGAGTTACGATCCGGGCGCGGACACGTGGGAAGCCGTCCCGAGTTCACTGGTCCCGGGCGAGAAGATGCTCGAGGGCTCCGTCCCCCACTTCTCATACTGGTCCGGTGCGTCAATCCAGCCGCACGGCACGACGCCGACGAAGACGTCCTACTGTTCGGGCATCTGCCACAACCTGGTGGCGGCGCCCGGCTCCCCCGACGTGATCCCCTCCCGCGCCAAGGAGGTCTGCTACAACTGCCACGGGAACGTGACTAGCGACATGCCCCCCGCGGGAGCCACAGGGCGGAATGTCGAAGCTGAGTTCCAGGACAGCAGCGATCTCACGCACACAGCCGGAGTGAACTCACGCCATCCTGTCAGCGCGGGCGATCTCGATTGCACGTCTTGCCACGACATCCATCGGGATCCCAGCGGCGGCTACACGTACCTACTCAAGTCGTATGACGCGGTTACCGGTAGGTCTGTGGCCTCCAAGCCCGGACAGCCGGTGGGAACCGCGTTCTGCTGGACTTGCCACGGCACCAAGGCCAGTGCACGGATCAACTCAGTCGTGCCGGGTTACTGGACTCGCACCGGTGACAAGAAGACGAACCTCGTCGGCACACCTCACGAGGTGATAGACGCTCCCGCTGGAACAGGGATCGTGTGCTCAACGTGTCACGGCGCGCACGGCTCCCCTTCTACCGCCCTCATAACCACCAGAACGCTCAACGGCGACATGGTGACCGGCAACGACCAGACGCTCTGTCTGGCCTGCCACGATGGTGCCGTGGGCGCATACCCCGGCGAGCCGATCTACACCCAGACGGGTCACTCGACGGTCACGGTCTCCTCGAAAGCGGCAACGAGCTGGCCCTCCTCGGCATCGGCGGCGGGAAGCTGCCAGAACTGCCACGACCCGCATGGCACGACCAACGACTCCTACCTGCGCGAGGCGTCCGAGGACCTGTGCGCCGGATGCCACGATGTGAGCGGTCTGACATACCCTGCCGACTATTCGTATCAGGGAGCCAGCACCTACTCGAATTCAGGTCACGGCGATATCTCGAGCACGCTGTCGTGGACGACGTTCCGGAGCGACTCGAAAGGCTTCGCAGCTTGGGAGGGTGACACCGCGCCGACACCGACAACACCCGGAGTCGCACTCAGCGCGGCCGAAGTGGATGCGCTGCTATCGGTCGATGGCGACCGGGCGATCACCAACGAAACGGGTGTGACGGGCGAATCGGATTACCAGGTCTACCGATTCAACGTCAATACCGATCCTGCAACGCTCAGGACCATGACCGTGCGCTGGGAGGGTTTCGGCGAAGCGCTCGCCGGCTACCCGACCTCGGTGCACGTCTGGAATGAGACGCTCGCAAGTGGGGCAGGCGCCTGGGAGCAGCTCGCTTCCGGGGACTGGGCCAACCTCACCGAGGTCAAGAGCACGCTCACGACCCCGTCGAACTATGTGGACGAGGGCGGCAACGTGTATCTCATGGCGCGGGCCGTCAATGCCGTTGATGCAGATATCCTGACGGGTCCGACCGTGGCCGTGTTGAACGACACGACCGTGCAGGTCACCTGGACCACGCGCGGAGCGGCGAATAGCTGGGTCGACTTCGGAGCGACCGCAACGTACGGATCGACGGTGGGCACGGATGTAGAGAGCGTCTCGCACTCCGTCAACCTTTCCATCGAGCCGACTGCGACGTACCACTACCGTATCCGCTCCGAGGACCGCGACGGCGAGACGGATGCATCGACCGACAGAACCTTTGCAGTGCCTGCGCCAAAGCCGGTCCTTCTTGGCAACATAGGCGGCTGGCCGGCACCCGTGCCCGTCACCTTCAACTGGACCATGACCGACACGACGCGCGCACCGTACACCTATCGTGTCTACGTGTCCGGACCCAACGGTTACGGCTACGCCTCTCCGTGGCTCAGCGGCATGAGTCATACGTTGAGCCTGGACTACGGGCTGCACTACTGGCGCGTGTTCGCACAGGACGTCAACGGCACGATCACCGCCTTATCCGCCGTCGACAGCTTCATCGTGTTCGACGACTCCGGCTCCTGCCCGTTCCTGTTCTCGTGGGACGGTGAGGACTTCGGTTGGGAAGGTGACCTCTACACCACCGGCAAGCTCGCCAGCCCGCGTGCGGGCGGCACCTACAAGAAGCCGAACCCCAACGACTACTACGTGCTCGACCGCGATCTCGTCGCCGTCGATGGGACGCTGGAGATGCGCTTGGTCGAGGAGCGCGTCGAGACCGACTACATGGACACGTTCCAGCTTTACGCGATCGACCTGCCCACGAACCGTGACATCGCCGCCGAGAAGATTCCTCAGGGAGGCATCTACGAACCGCTCGAGGACATCGTGCACACCGTGGACAGCGCGATGTCCGCGCCGCTTTCGGCCGTGATAGTCGAGACGGGCGAGGATGTCCTTGCAAGGATCGCTGCTCCGGACGGCGACTACGCGGTGCTGAGCCCCGATGTCGAGCTGCCCGGCTACCAGTCGGTCGAGCTCGATCTGGGCGACCTGTCCGACGCACCGGCGATCAAACTCCTGTTCGAGGGCATGAGCCGATTCCCCGAGACGCCCGAAGGCAAGGCGCTCGGCACAGCTGGAGTGCGCCAGAAGGTCGAGGTCATCGGTGCCGACGGCGAGTGGATGGCACTGCCGGGCACGTGGCCCAAACCCGCCGAGTTCGCGCGTCCCTACCTGCTCGATCTGACCGGTCTGTTCCCCACCGACGACTACCGCGTACGCCTAACGTTCCTGCTCAAGACGTACGTGGACGCCGTGCGGCTCGACACCACGGCCAACGCTGACTACACGGTCACTCAGGTGCCCATGGCATCCGCCGAGCTCCGTCGCCACGGCCGAGACTCCAAGTCCTCGGGTGGCGACGTCTACGAGTACGTGTACGACGAGCCGGCGAGCATCGAAGACTTCGATGTCTATCTGCCCGGCGCCTACACGCGTTTCGGTGAGGTCTCGCCCCTGCTCGCGGAGACCGACGACAAGTTCGTCATCTACGGTGCCGGCGATGAGCTCGCTCTGCGCTTCGACGAGCTGCCGGACCCGGCGCCGGGCATGCACCGACGCTACGTGGTCTACGCCAACGGCTTCTACAAGGACCTGAACACCGACGTTCCCAGCACAGTTGAGCCTCTACCGTTCCAGGCCATGAGCAACTACCCGTACGGTGCCGATGAGACCTACCCCGACGATGCCGAGCACGACAAGTACCGGACCGAGTGGAACACGCGGGTCGTTGGCGAGCCCCCTCTGATGGATCCCGCCGATTTTGACCAGGCTCCACTCGAAGCCGAAGTGTCTGCTGTGAACACAGAGGGTGCTGCTCGCGCTCCTCTTGATGTCGTCAAGAGCATCTTCGAGAGCATCGGTGGTTTCGTCTCCGATCTCTTCTCGCAGAACGTTTCGGATGATGCGGCATTCCGCACGACGCACGCGCCCTCGGCGCTGGTATCCGTTCGCACGACCCAGCCGATAAGCAGCGACGTACCCCGCTCGCTGCATACGGACTTCGTCGCGCTCGACATCACGATCGATGACGTCGCAAGCGCTCCGGGTGATTGCGCCGTGTGCCACGACGTCCACGGCTCGCCGGACGAGAACGGCCTTGTCAGGCCCGGCCTCGTGGCCGAGCGAGAAGATGTGCTCTGTACCTCAGCAGGCGACGGCGCGTGTCACTCCTCGGCCGCTAACTCTGTCTCCGGGGTGAACGTCCTGGACCAGTTCACGACATCCTCGAACAACACACGCCATCACGACGTCACCGAGAACGCGCAGGACGCGACCGGCGCGTCGATTCGCTGCTCGGATTGCCACAACCCCCACAGCGATGGTGAGGACGCGCGGTTCGTGAACCCGGAGACGCCGGGACAGGATTACCAGAAGGACGTGTCGGACTACGTCGGCCCCACAGGCGAGGTCTTCGCAGCTGTGGGCTCGCGCCACGACGCACTGCCACCTGTCATATCGGGACACTGGATCGACCTGAACACCTTAGGCGCAGACCAGCCGATCATCCGCTGGACGACCGACGAGATGTCAACGAGCTGGATCGAGTACGGTGAGACCACCGCCTACGGAACCGAGGATGGCACGGACTCGATGAGCACCGCTCACGCAGTGACGCTCAGCAGTGTGACGACCGGAACCGTCTATCACTACCGGATTCGGATCACGGACGTGCTGGGCAACACGGGGTACAGCGCCGACGCGGTGTTCACACCGCTCCAGCCTCCCAATGCGCCCACGCTCGTCCCGGAGCCCGACATCGATCTGTGGTGGGACCCCGCACCCACCCTCCAGTGCAGCACCGTGACAAGCCCCGATGGCGATTCTGTCCAGTACTACTTCGATGTATGGACCGGCTCGACCCACTACACATCGGGCTGGATCGCGGGGACGTCATGGACGACGCCGAACCTCACCGACTTCAGAACGTACACGTGGACGGTGCAGGCACGCGATGCCGGGCACACCTACGCTGTTTCACCGCCTTCCGCTGCCGACACCTTCTACACCTTCAATACAGGCTCATGTCCCTTCCTTTTCTCGTGGGACGGCGAGTCGTTCGGCTATGAGGGCGACCTCTACACCACCGGCAAACTCGCCAGCCCTCGCGCGGGCAACACATACAAGAAGCCGAACCCCAACGACTACTACGTGCTCGATCGCGATCTCGTCCCTCTCGATGGAGCACTCGAGCTGCGCTTGGTCGAAGAGCGCGTCGAGACCGACTACCTGGACACGTTCCA
>JAQIBK010000115.1 GCA_027859125.1 Actinomycetota bacterium
ACCCGGTCATGATGTCGCAGGTCTTGCAGCCCACGCAGTGCGTCTCACGCGCGGGGCATCGACGTCTCTGGAGGTCGCGACCCTTCTCAAGGATCAAGATGTCGCTCTTTCCGGCTTTGACCAATTCGAGTGCGGCAAAAACACCAGCGGGGCCAGCGCCGATGATCACATAGTCGTACCGATCATGAGCCATGGGTCCTCCTACGTACGGTCGGTCCGGTCACGAGGTGCCGGGGGTATAAATACCCAACTCGTTGCCGCCGAACTCCGAATCGACGACAAACCACTCCTTCTGCCCCCGCACGGGTACCATCTGACTTAGGACGCACAAAGGAGACGCCGATGAGTCCCGGATCAGCGCACCACCTGCCGAAGCGCGTGAAAGTGTTCTCCACGCAGACATGTCATCACTGTGTCGCCGCGAAACGCTACATGGATGAACACGGGGTAGAGTACGAGGATGCCGACATCATCCACGACTTGGAGTCGCGCCGGGAGATGGCGGTCATGACCGGCCAGTACGGGGTGCCGGTCATAAGAGTCGGGACGCGCGCAATGGTCGGGTGGGACCCCAAAGAGTTCGAGCGCCTGATGGCCGGAGGATGCTGACAGGAGTCCTGTCGGCAGGAGAGTACGTATCCTACGGTGCCTTGGACGTGTAATCCACGAACTTGGTGTAGCGTTCGTTGAAGACCAGCGGCACGTTCCCGATCGGGCCATTCCTGTGCTTCGCCACGATGATCTCCGCTGTACCCTTGGCGGGACGACCCTCGTCGTCCTCCTCGCCACGCGGGTCCGTATTGCGATCGATGAACATGACCACGTCGGCGTCCTGCTCAATGGCGCCAGACTCACGAAGGTCCGACAGCATGGGCCGCTTGCCAGCGCGCTGCTCAACGGCTCGGGAGAGCTGCGAGAGTGCGAGCACAGGCATGTGCAGGTCCTTGGCCAGGATCTTGAGTCCTCGGGAGATCTCAGCGATCTCGGTCTGGCGGTTCTCCGAGCGACGGCTCTGCGGCTGCATGAGCTGCAGGTAGTCAACGATGATGAGACCCTTTTCTTTGCCGCGTAGCTGGCGCCGAGCCTTGGCTCGCACCTCGAGGATCGAGATCGCCGGCGTGTCATCGACGTAGAAGTCGAGACCACCCAAACGGCCCATGGCCTGATGTATCGCACTCCAGTCCGAACTCTGCACGTGTCCGGTGCGAACATCCTGTGCATTGATCCGGGCCTCGGAACAGAGCAGACGCTGAGTGAGCTGCTCTGCGGACATTTCCAGACTGAACACGGCCACCGACGCGCCCGATTTGGCCGCATTCACAGCGATGTTGAGCGCTAGCGCCGTCTTGCCGACTGCGGGTCTTGCAGCCAGGATGATGAGGTCGCTGGGATGGAGGCCGGACAGTAGCTTGTCCAAGTCCGTATACCCCGTAGGCACGCCAACGATATGGTCTCCTCGAACGGATAGGGCTTCAAGCTCGTTGAAGCCAGTGGTGAGGAGATCGTCTATCTTCTTGAAGTTGGACTCAACGCGCTGCTGCGTGACGTGGAATATGGCGCGCTCTGCATCCTCGACCACCTGATCGAGATCATCCGGGGCGTCGAAGCCCATCGCGACGATCTCTGTGGCCGCCCCGATGAGCCTGCGGAGCATGGAGGTTCGAGTGACGATCTCCGCATAACGCAGGGCGTTCGCCGAAGTGGGCACTGCGCCGGTGATGTCCAGCAGATACGGCTTACCGCCCGCCCGATCCAGCTCTTTGCTGGTCTCGAGACGATCAGCGACGCTGACGTGATCGATAGGCTGACCGTGACTGGAGAGATCCTCCATGGCTTTGAAGATCAGCTGGTGCGCGGGCCGATAGAGGTCATCGGCCTTGACCTTGTTCATGATCTCCTCGGCAGCATCTGCTGAGAGGAACATGGAACCCAGGAGAGCCTGCTCGGCCTCCAGGTTGTGCGGCGGGACACGCTCCGCCGAGGAGACGGCACGCATGCGTGTTTCGCGAGGATCCCTCTGTGCCATCCGCGCTTCCTCCCCTGACTATGTGAGCACTGTCGACCGCACGGGCCGCCCCGAAGGGCGGGCCCGCGCCGGCCGAGTCCGATACGTACTACTCAGCAGCCTCGTCAGCGGTCTCCTCGACCACATCTGCCGCTTCATCTGAGGACTCCACCGTTGCGGCGTCCTCGGCTACAACCTCATCGGCCGTCTCGACGACGACGGGTTCAGCAACTGCGACCTCGCCGTCCTCGGAAACCACCTTGACGGTCAGGTTCGCCTTGACTTCACGGTACACCTGCACCGTGACAGCATGCTCACCGGCTTCTTTGATGTGTGTGTGAATGTCGATCTTCTTGCGATCGACCTGCACACCGAGCTGCTCGAGGATAGCGGCTTCGATCATGGCACCGGTGACGGAACCGAATAGGCGGCCTTCTTCGCCGACCTTCGCCTCGATCGTCACAGTCTTCTCGTCCAAGGAGCCCTTCAAACCAGTCGCATCAGAGATACGACCTTCGTCACGCTTGCGGATGTTTTCCATCCGCGCCTCAAGCTGCTTGAGGTTACCCCGCGTGGCTGCTACAGCCATACGCCGGGGAAGGAGAAAGTTGACCGCGAAACCGCGCGCCACGTCGACGACGTCGCCTTCGCCGCCTTTTCCCTTCACTTCCTGCATCAGGATGACCTTCATTACAAACTCCTTTGTATGGGCCGAACACATCTGTTCGGCTCGTAAGAAGTGCTTCCCACTCTAGACCCTAAGACACAGGACCCTCAAGAGAAGCCTCCACCTTTCCGTCTTTCCGCTTCAACTTCCGGACATTCATCCAGAAATCGAACAGTCCAACGAAACTCATCGCATAGAACAACGTATCGGCCAAGATCATCAGCAGGTAGCCGACGAGTCGTCCTCCACGCCGAACCTTCATGCGCTCCATCGCTGCAGCTGCCACACCCATTCCCTGAGCGAAGAACAGCCAACGCACACCGAGCAGAAGGTTCAGGCCCACCGTGCCGGCCAACCGTCCCGAATCGCCAAGGAAACTCTCAGCGGCCAGAAGCAGCAGTCCGAACACCAAAGCCCACAACACATGAACACTCAGGTCCAGGTCACGCAAGCGAGGCAACCGATTGGTCTCCACGCCCACGATTCTGGCCCCGTAGGTCACTGCAAACACTCCGATGAGGCCAACTATCAGCCCCGTTTCGAAGTAGTTCAACGGCCACAGCCTGAGCATGAGCTCTTTCCAGGCCTCGAGCACTTCGGCAGTAGCATCGCCACCGGCCAATCCAGCATCCTGCAGTAGAGAGGTCGCCTGCGCGATGGTTCCATCGATCGTCTCCTGTGTGAACTCCACAAGGTTCGTTCCCGACAGAAAAGCCCACGCCGCATCCGACACGACTGCAGCCACCGAAGTGACAGCAACGTATGCACTACCTACCACGAGCGCCGATCGCGAGCGCAGGAGCGGCAGCGACACGAGTATCACGGCGAACACCGGAGCGACGAACAGGGCGCTCGTCGGCTCCATAAGCGTGACACCAGCGATTCCCACTGCAGACAGAACGGCCGCAAGCACTCCGCGACCTCCAAAAGCAAGGATCGCAAGTCCGAACGCTGCGAGCGGTACCCCGACAGGCGGAACGAGCGGAGCCAAGAGCGCCCCGCCGAGAACCGCAACGGTCGCACCGACCGTCTTCCTTGCTCCTACTACTTGAACAGTCAAAACGCTACCTGCCCCTGCGGCCATCCACGCGACCACTGACCACGGGCACCGTGTAGGGGACCAGTGCCATCTCACGCGCACGCTTAACGGCCATGGAGATCTTGTGCTGGTGCTGGGCGCAGTTACCGGACACACGACGCGGCTTGATCTTGCCACGATCCGTCATGTACTTCTTAAGCATCTGCACGTCTTTGTAGTCTACGTAGTCGATCTTGTCCTTGCAGAACGCACAGTACTTACGCCTGGGCTTGCGAACATAGTCGGACATCTTCGTACCTCCTTCCGCGTCTCCTCTGAGACGGGTGTTGCATGTGCCCGGTCGTATCGGACGACCGAACACGGAGTTTGACTAGAAGGGGATCTCTTCGTCGTCGGACGCCGGAGCCGAAGAGCCGCCACCGAAAGTCTTTCCGGCGCCTGGGCCGGAATCACTACGGGGAGCACCGCCACCAGAACCGGAACCGCCCTCACGTGAGGACATGAACTCGATCTCGTCTGCGATGACCTCGAGCTTGGAACGCTTGTCGCCCTGTGGGGTCTCCCACGAGCTCCAGCGCAACTTGCCCTCGATCGCGACCTTGGAACCCTTGGACAGGAAGCGAGAATCCGCTTCTCCGCGGGCGCCGTACATCGCAACGTCAACGAAGTTCGGGAAATCCTCCCACTCGCCGGACTGCTGGTTCTTGCGACGATCGTTGACAGCCATGCCCATCTTGAGCACGGCCATCCCGCTCTGCGTTGAACGCAGCTCCGGGTCGCGCGTGAGGTTTCCACTTATGATCACTCGATTGATGCTCATAGTTCTCTCCACCCCTTCCGTGGCCTCACAACAGGTGAGACCACATTTCTGCCGCTGGAGTCATTTACTCCCTATCGTCGCGGCGGACCACCATGAAACGCACCACCGGATCGGTGATGTGCAGCACGCGGACCAGCTCGGCGATATCGGCGGGAGCGGTGTGGAAATCGACGACCACGTAGTCGCCATCAGTGATCTTGTCGATCTCGAATGCGAGTCGGCGCTTTCCCCATTCCTCGACATTGTCAACGACACCGCCGGGCGCGGTGATGACTCCGTTGACCTTGGTGAGGATAGCCGCTCTGGCCTCCTCGTCGAGAGAGGGGTCGAGCATGAGCATGAGTTCGTATGCCTTCATCAGTTCACCTCCTTTGGGCTTAAGCGGCCCCGGGACGATGAAGGCAAGGCCCGGGGCAGGAAATGAGCCACCGAAGTGTATCACCGGTCCGCCGCTGCCGCAACAGTACCCCTTGGACCTGACATCGGAGGTCTTTCCACAGCGTCGCGCACACCTGTCACGCGACCTCGGGTGCCGCGAGAGAGGCGGCTCGATAACCCGATATCAGGATAGTGAACCTGAGGGGTTTCCCTTTCCCGACCAAACTCTGACCAGAGTACAGATCACCGAGAGACTGTTGGCGAGCGAGTGACCTGCACCAGAACGGCCGCCCGCAGGCGGCCGATATGATGTGTATGGAGCGGACGACGGGTCTCGAACCCGCGACCTAGAGCTTGGGAAGCTCTCGCTCTACCAACTGAGCTACGTCCGCATCTCGCGCCGGCTGATTGTAATGCAGGCCGAGGAGCACCCGCAAACTGCGCTTGTTCCGTCTTGATCTCCTACGAACCAGTGAGTGCCTTCTTGAGCGCCCTCTCGTGTTCGGTCGCTGTGAATGCTATGACCACGTCGCCGGGGTGAAGCTCCGTGTCGCCATGAACGGTGATGATCTCCTCCCCGCGGATCAGCGCCACCAGAATGCAATCACCCGGCAGCTGAAGCTCAGAGACGCTCTTGTTACAGACAACACATTGGTCGGTCGGCAGTTCTATCTCGACGATCGCCATGTTGCCCTTGCGCAACGAGATGAGTGTCCGCAGATCGCCAACCGTCGCCTCCTCCTCGATCATGCGCGAGATGATCGTCGTCGATGAGATCGCCTCTATGCCGAGAGCGTTGAAGATGTGCTCGTTCTTGGGATTGTTCACACGAGCGACTGCACGTGGGATGCCGAAGGCCACCTTGGCCAGCTGGCACGCGACCAGGTTGTCATCGTCGTCGCCGGTCGATGCCACGAACACATCGGCGCGACCCACGCCCGCATCATCCTGATACTGCGCATCGCAGCCGTCTCCGTGGATCACGAGCGCACCTTCGGGGAGCTCGGTCGACAACTTCTCGACGATCTCCATGCGCTTCTCTATCAGCGCAACGTTGTGCCCGTTCTGCAGGAGAGTGCCCGCCAGATATGAGGCGACCTTGCCGCCGCCGTTGATCACGATGAACACGGCTAATCCTCCATGTAGCGCTCGATCTTGCTGAACGCTTCCTCTTTGATCGAGGCGACGATCACGTCGCCCGCTTGCAGGATGGTGTCAGGCTCAGGCACGAACATCGAATCGCCGCGCGAAATGGCGGCCAGGCGGAAACGCCGCGCAATCTCAATGTCGCGCACGCGTTTGCCGTCAACTGCCGGAGTGGTCTTGAACTGAATGACCTCGACGTCGCCGAGGTTAGTGAGATGATGCCCGTGTCCGGACTTGATCTTATCGAGCAGCACCTCTGCAACGAGGGTGGTCCCGCACACGTAATCGAGCCCGAGCTGCTGATATGTGCGCTCACGCACCGGATTGTACAGACGGGCTACTGCGTGCTTGACACCAAAGATCTTGCGCGCCACTTCTGCGGCCATCAGGTTGGTGTTGTCCAGGTCGGTCACAGCAGCGAAGGCGTCGGCCTCGACGATGCCTGCTTCCTGAAGAATCTCCTCGTCGAATCCGAGGCCGCGAATGGTGACCCCGTTGAACATGGTGCCCAATCGTTTGAATGCCTCGGCGTCCTTGTCGATCACCACAACGTTGTGGCCCTCGATCGACAGCAGCGTAGCCAGTTGCGAGCCAACCCTGCCGCACCCTACGACGATAACGTTCATCTGTACGCTTCCGCCTCCACTCGCCACCACATCTGATCGCATCACGAACCCGCCGGACGCTACGCCTAGCCCTTGCGGGTTGTCAACAGAATGCCACAACCGGCGCATATGAGGCGTGTGCACCCTGTTCGAGATACACGACGGGCGTCGAGGCCGTTACCGGCCGCGACGCCCGTGAACCCATCAAGTACGGGACTAGTTAGCACCGATCTTGAAGATCTTGGTACCGCACTCGGGGCAAAGACCCTGAGTCGCCGGACGGCCATTCTTCATGATGATGGCCTGGGCGTCCTTGATCTCCCGCTTGGCTTTGCACTTGACGCAGTAACCTTCTTTGGCTGCCACGGAAACGCTCACCTCCTCGTCGTGTGTTCTCCACAGTCCGACACGGACGTGCCGAACCGCAACTGCATTTCCCCTCCGGACAAGAAGCATGTCCACAGCCAGTTTTGCACTAATCCCGCTGCTTGTCATTCATTTCCCGCCATGTACCTCTAAGCACGAGTCCCCTCGTGAGAACCCTCGTGGGTCGAAGCATAGCCACCAAGCCACCAGAGCGACACCGCTCCACCCGCTGTGAGCACGGTCCAGCCAACCGCTGAGACGATCCAGAACGGCTCTGGAAACAGCTGGATCAGCAGCGAGTCGGATGAGAATGTCCACGTCCCCGATTCAAAGAACACCCCATGGAATCTCGCGAACAGACCCTCGAAATCCACCAACCCCATCACGCCCAGGAGACCGACCGATGCGGCGATCGCGTAGCTTCCGCAGCGAAGTCCGGCCCCGAGCACACGCCACCGTCGCCACGAGAGAGCCAGCACGATAGCGCTCGCAAGCACGCCTGCCGCAACACCGGTCGCCACCCTAGCCCCGGCGATCACGCTGCGTACGTCAGCCAAGTGGGATACCGACGATTCATCGAAGCCATCGCGACCATCAACCGTCTGCGGGAGCGTGTCGGAGCCGGATCGCGCGACGAACCGACGGACCTGTTCCGCGATCTCAAGGGATCGTTCGCGAGAAAGGCCTGTGTGCTCCTGCGGATCGAAAGCCCCGGCGACCACGCGTGTGAACGCGGGGGTCAACAGGGGAGACAGGGCAGTCCCGAGGACGAAGAGCACGGTCGCTGTGGAGATGAGCGCGACGGCGGCGGAACGCCGCAGACGATCAGCCCTTTCTTGTGGAGATAACAAGGTTGCCACCCGCAGAGAGAGCCCTCGCGAGAGCCTCATCGGCCATGGAGAGGAGTTCTTCGGCGTTCATTCCATCATCGGGGAACGAAACGACTCCCAGACTCGCGGTCACACCTGCATCGTCCAAACGCACGCACTCAACAGCGAGACGAACCGCCTCGGCGAGCGTGAAGGCGTCATCGACCGTCGGACCTGAATCGCTGCCGCGGTCGTTCTCTGCCACAAGGATCGCGAACTCCTCGCCACCATAGCGGCACACGACGTTCATCTCTGAGCCACGGCCCTCCGGGTTGTACACGGTCTCATGGAGCTTCTGGGCGATCATGCGCAACAGTTGGTCGCCGCGTGCGTAACCAAGGATCGTGTTCACGCGAGCGAAGCCATCGAGATCGACCAGTATCAGCGAAACTCGACGTGCATCGCGCTCGGCTCGCAGGAGTTCACTGGCAAGCATTCTATGGAAGTAGGCACGGTCGTACAGCCCGGTCTTGTCGTCGATGATCGACGACGCCTCGAGCTCTTCCTCCCGCATGCGGATCCGAGAGGTCATCAGGGTCGACACCGTCGCGGTGCCAATGAGAACTGCCAGCTGCCACATGTATCTGACCGTAACGAACGTCAGGTTGCGATACAGCGATTCGGATGTATAAGGGATATGCCGATGAGGGATCCACTGAAAGTACTCCCCCCAGAGCACGACTCCGATCATGAACGCAGACACTCCCGCAAGCCAGTAAGCGTGCCAGCGGCGCGGCAGTATGAATGCGGCCTCGAGGATGAAGAGTGAGTACATCGCCCAGAACCATGAGTGCACGCCACCGCTGTAGTAAACGAGGACTGTCACCACAAGCGCGTCAAAGAACAGCTGAGCGTGGTTCAGGATGGCGATGTTTCCAAGATGGCGATAGGTGAGCTGGTAGTAGGTGTTGTACATGAGCACGAACACCATTGCTGCTGCCGGTACCGTCATGTTGGAAACCACGTCGACAAGCGGCGTTTCCATTGTGTAGACAGCCGTCGCCAAGACTGAATACAGAGCGAGAACGGCGACGAGGATCCAGCGCACCCGAATAACCAGCCCGACCCGGCTGATGTTCGCCTGGAGGGCTTCTATGTCGTAGCGAGTGGGCTCTTTGCGCCATGAGACCATCATGCTTCTCGCGAGTTTTTTGAACATCCGGTTCGGGCTCACGTTGTAACGACCTTCCGGACATGCTGCACCCCTGCCTCCGGCAGGCGAGGGCACAAGACTCAGGTTCAGGAAGTGTATCATTCCCCGCTGTATACTTGCCGCACGAACGAATCGTGAGGAACCGTCCCTGCTCCACAAGGGCTGCATTCAACGGAGAGCCCGTGAACCCTGTATCCACCAACACAGAACTGACCACGCTGCTCAGCGCCTTGGCGTCGATCGGTGGCCCGCTTCAGTGGGCTCTCCTTGCCTCGGCAGTGTTCTTGGGCCTCGTCTCATTCATGCCGTCGCTGAAGAAGATCCGTGAGCGAGCGCTCTGCGTAGTCGTTGGTCTGCTGGCCACAGGCGAGGTCGCACTGATCTGGTTCCACTGGCGTCTGTACGCCATCACCGCGGTTGTCAGCCCGGTCACCGGCGAGACGACCGGGCACGTCGCAGTCTCGATGTGGGTTGAGTCCGAGAAGCTCTTCGTGTGGGCGCTGATCCTTGGACTCATGGCGTTGTTCGCCAAGCGGCATCGATCCGAACTGCTGCCGGGGGTGTGCTTCTCACTCGCACTGATCACAATCGGTGCGGTTCTGTGGGGGCAGCCGTTCACTGAGCCACTACCCCAGTTCCTAGGCCAGTACCGGGGATACCTCGCCGCCTCTGGCTCAGGTGACATCAACGCCGCCATGGGCGCGTACCAGGGCATGGAGAGTTCACGTGCCTACTACTACAACACGTGGTACATGTGGGTGCATCCCCCGCTGCTCTTCATATCATACGGCGCCTTCGTGATGTCTTTCGTATCGACGATATTCATGTGGATACGTCGCCATTCCTCCTACGAGGAGACCGCGTACCGCTGGGCACGGCTGGGCTACCTTCCCCTCACTTTCGGCATGCTGCTCGGTTTCCCGTGGGCGATCCTGGCCTGGCAGGGCGAGTCGTGGTGGTGGTCAGGCAAAGTCAACATGTCGATCATGATGTGGCTTCTGTACACCGCATACCTGCACGGTCGTCTCTATCTGCGGCGAAAAGGCATGTGGCGCGTGGTGGCGATTCTGGCGATGCTGTCATTCCTCGTGCTCGTGCTCACCTATATGACCACGTATATCGTTCCCGGAGCACACAGTTATGCCTAGAGGAGAGGTCGGACCCGTGACCCGCACGAACGACACAGCCGCACATCGACGACCGTGGGACTTCGGTCTCACGATCGCGACCGTAGTGCTGCTCGGTGGCCTGGGTGCGCAGTCGTTCATCGGCACGCTGTATTCGTGGTGGGCGACGCGACAGATCCCGCTCTGGACGCAGAACGGCTACTACGGCTTCGTGGACACCATGAACGCGATCGCTGCACCACAGGTGCTGGCGCTCGTGGTCGTGATGGGGCTTTGTGTGCCCAAGCGGCTGTTCTCGCGCACCGCGCTCGTGGCTGTCTCTGCCGGCATGGTCATCGCAGGAGTCGTGGTGTGGGCGTTCACGGGGAGCACGGCGCAGGGACTCACTGTCTACCTGACTCTCGCGGCGCTGATCCAGGTCGCGGTAGTGGTCATGACCATGGCGGGCGCACGGGGTCCTTCGTACCTGACCCAAGGACGTATGACCAAGATCGGCTCGGGGCTTCTGCACCTGGGATTCGTGATCTTCGCGATCGTGGTGGTCGCGCTGCAGCGCTCGCCATTCATGGAGCCGGTGTTCTGGACGTCCGCAGTGCTCACCACAGTCGGCACGATAATGGCTTTCTACGCCGACAAGTTCGCCGTGAGACGCGTGCGCCCGGTCACTCCTGAAGACTAGAGTTCGCGGATGATTCCCGCTACGAAGTCGACGCAGGTATCTATGTTCTCCACGTCCACGTTGTCCGTGGTGTCCGAACTCCAGTGCCAGTTGGGCAGACGGCCGTTGATATCGAAGGCCATCATGCTCATGGCGCGGTATCCACGTGCGAGAGCCGGAGTCGCATCGGTAGAGAGTCCCTTGTAGGGGCGCGAGCGAATCGCCATGCCCTTCTCGCGAGCCACGCGCTTGGCCGCGCCGATCAAGCGGCGGTCGGAACGATAGCGACGCACCATGCCCTCCTCGGTCACCCAATGAAGGTTGCCTGAGCCTATGTTGTCGATGTTGATGATCGACGCTCCACGAAGGTCGGCGGCGTGCACCTCCAGGAAGTGGCGCATGCCCCAGGTGCCCGACTCCTCGGCTCCGGTGGCGACGAACCATATCTCCTTGTCCGCGAGGCTGCGGTCGATCGACTCGGTCACACGACGACGGATGCGGTGCGCTTCGGTCGACGCGAAATCGGGATCCCCTATCGGGTCGTCGCCGGCCCAGCCGCCCTTTGAGCCCCAATCGTCATCGTCGCCTTCGGTGAACGATTCCCACG
>JAQIBK010000018.1 GCA_027859125.1 Actinomycetota bacterium
CGCCGAACAGGCGCGGGTCTCGAAAGAGGTCGACCTCCAGGACGTCATTCGTCAGAAGAACGAGGCGGCAGAAGAAGCGACGACGATCGTTTCTGCGACCAAGCTGGCCGAGGCAAAAGTCATCGAAGCCCAGGGTGAAGAGAAGGCTGCCGCCATGCGAGGCGAGGCTCTGCGTATCGAGTCGGCCAAATCCGGCGAGGGTATTCGCGACAAGATGACGGCCGAGGCAGAGGGCCGCAAGGCTCAGGCATCGGCTGTTGAGAAAGAACGCCAGGCGGAAGCAGCTGGCCAGGAAGCCGTGTTCAAGGCCGAGGCGACCGGAGTGCGTGAGAAGGGCCTCGCTGAGGCGGAGGCTCGTCGCGAGACCGGTCTGGCCGACGCAGAGGCCATGAAGGCCGCGTATCTCGCCGAGGCGGACGGAGTGCGAGAGAAGGCCGAGGCGTACCGCAGGCTGGAGCAGTCCGGCAAGTTCATGCTCGTCATCGAGAACGCCCCGGGAATCATAGAGGCGATCGGCGAGGCACTGAGCTCGGTCATGACGCCAGCGGCGGATGCCATTGGCCAGGGCTTGGCCAACGTCGACAACATCGAGATTCTAGATCTGGGCAGTGGTGGGGCCGCGGGCGGCAGCGGAGGCGCGTTGTCGCGTTTCATGGGCTCTCCTGTGGATGCTGTGTGGAGCATGCTCAAGCAGGTCAACGCATACGGCATGACCGACGCGGTCGGCGATCTTCTGAAGAAGGCGGGCATCGACCCGGCCGCCATGCTCAAGGGAGAGGCGCTTGATTCGATCGATGTCGGGGCGCTTATCGAGGGTTTTGCAGAGATGGCACCAGAGGATCGTCAGAGAATCGCTTCGGCCCTGTCCTCGTTCACCAAGCGTGGGGCAGTCGCCTCAAGCGTTGAGGTCGACGAGGCCGAGGGAGCAAGCGCTGAATAGACCATTGGGCCCTCTCTCCTGAACTGGAGGGGAGAGGGCCTTTTGTTGGCTACTTCCGTCTCGTGCGCCTGCGCTACTTCTCCAAGCCTTGCATCACTTGTTTGATGCGCGCGCCGTCCTCCCGCGATAGACATCCGATAACGGCGGCGGACTGGCCTCTCGTCTCGATCTGCACTTCATCCCAGATGAGTCCGGACTTGTGCCTGAATCCGGCAACCTTCTCCCAGGGGATCTCCTCGTTGCTAGACGACAAGGCCATGAAGCCGTACGTCGTGACAACTATCTTGTCCTGCGAGAACACCGCGATCTGCGGGTGGAACTTCTGGTGGATCAGGAAGGTTCCGATCAGGTCCGCTTTGACAGTGAACGCTGTCAGCTTTCGCCCTGCCGCAGCCGTCGCGAGCTTGGTGCTGCACCATCGACACAGTCGGGCACCGTTCGCGTTCATGGCGAGACATGCAGGACAGCGGACGCCTTCAATACGCTCCCCGCAATACTTGCACACGGTTGCTCGCCCATCGATCTCAGACAGGCATTCCGGGCACTTCTTTGGTGTCGATGCGGCGTTCAGATCCATCGCGTTCTCGACAGGCGTCTCGTCAACAGTCACCACTCCGGCATCGGCCACGTGCTCCGTCCAGGACCCGCCATCCCAGTAGCGGGATTCATGACGTCTGGTCGGGTCGGGTAGCCATCCTGCGGACGCTGCCTCATTCGGTGGGGCGACTTCCGTGTGGTCGTTCATCAGGGACTCCTTTGATCAGCGTGCATTGCAGCCGGCTACGCCTTCTTCACGAACTCCGACTTGAGAGACATGGGACCGATCCCGTCGATCTTACAGTCTATGTCGTGGTCACCGTCGACGATGCGAATGTTCCGCACCTTGGTGCCAACCTTCACTACCGATGAAGTGCCCTTCACTTTCAAGTCTTTGATCACCGTGACAGTGTCTCCACTGTTGAGAACGTTGCCGTTGCAGTCACGAACGACGCGCTCCTGGTCGGCTTCGCCAGTCACAGCATCCGGCGACCACTCGTGCGCGCATTCGGGGCAGACATATAGGTGTCCGTTCTCGTACGTGTACTCAGAATCGCATTCCGGACAGTTGGGAAGAGTGCTCATGGTTCTCCATTTTCGTATTGGTCATCGCAGGTTCGAGGGTACACGAACAGTCGGTAGAATTCTCAGGTGCCGTCGACAAGGACGAGGATGCGGTCGATGATGTGAAGTACAAGGTCACCGAGTACGACGACGCAGGGTAGTGGCGTCGGACAGTGCCAGCGTCTGGATCGAAAGGGTGTCTCATGGTCGCGAGGAAGGTGGACGACCCCGTTCGGCCCAAGATCGGCTTTGCTCTGGGAGGGGGCGCTGTCCGCGGAGCGGCCCACCTTGGGTTCCTCTCGGTCTTTGAGGAGGCCGGGATCAAGCCGGATTTCGTCGCCGGGACGAGTGTTGGCGCTATCGTGGGGGCAGGGTACACGGCGGGCCTCACCGTAGCCGAAATGTCGGCGCTGGTGAATAGCACCGGCTGGCGTGATGTGACAAACATCGCTTGGCGACAGCGTCTCAGCGTGTTCGACACAACGCCGCTCCGACGCTGGATCGAAGGAGCGATGGGTGATGTGGACTTCGCAGACCTGCAGATTCCACTGTCAGTGGTCGCCTGTAACATCCTAGATGGCCGAAGAGTGGTCCTGCGCGAAGGATCGGTGGTGCGAGCGGCGGTGGCGAGTTCCGCCATTCCGGGTCTGTTCAGTCCCGAGGAGTGGGATGGCATGCTGCTCGTTGACGGTGGCCTGGTGGACAACTTGCCTGTGAGCGCGGTTCGGCAGATGGGCGCTGACATCGTGGTCGCAGTAGACGTGAGTCCCAGTCTGCGACATGGGTTGCGGCCGGATGGCATCAGAGACGTCGTCACGGCGGCAGTGAACATCGCCGCAAGCAACACCCAGATCGATGCCCGTACGGACGCGGACTACCTGGTTCAACCTGATATCGAGAAGTTCTCACCCTGGGACTTCAGCATGGTTCCGGAGATCGAGGAAGCCGGGCGCCAGGCCTCTCAACTGGTCGTGGGTCAGGTGGTCGCAGCCTTGGGCTGACAGCGGGCAAGGCTCCACCCTCGGCGGATCACGCAGTTCGGCACCGTGCGGTATCGGCCCATCAGCGAGTTCCGGGACGTGCCTTCGGGGCCTACCTTGCCGCCTTCGGCTTCTTGGGCTTGGGCGCTGGAAGCTCGCTGGTCGTGATCCGAATGAGGTCAGTTATCCAATCGCGGTCATCCAATCGGTCCTCGACCAGGAAGGAGAGCTTCGCGCCCTCATACGCAGGGGCCTCCACAGGATCGCCGATGAAAGCTCGCCCGCCAGCCGTCTGCTTCACGAACAGCTGATCGTTGCAGACCAGTGCCACGACCTTGCCGTCACAGTAGATCGCGTATTCGCCGAACATCTTGCGAGACGACACCTCGCCCGCATCGGCGATTTGATCGTGAACGTACTCAACGAATCCGGGATCCGACGACATCGCTTCACATCCTTCGATCAGAGTTGGTCCGTATCCTGTGTGCCAGGCTCGTCTGCACGGCCGGTGGCCCCAGCGCAGAAGGACTCGAAGTCCTTCCTTGTGTCTGCTTGGTCCAGATAGGTGTTCAGCTGCTCGTTCTCCAGCGCAACCGATTCGATATAGGCGGATAGGAGAGACAGCTTCTCGACAAGCCACTTGAACCCGACCTTCCCGTTCAGGGTGAGTCGCATGGCTTCGATGAATGCGAGTGCTTCGTCCTTGTTGAACTCAGGCACCTGTGTCAGCTCCGATCGGTCGGCCCCATCTTGCCCAGACGCCACTGCTCACCGGACGCACTCCGTCCGCGCCCGTCAACTGCATCTCGCCGCTGGCGATCTCACCAGAGCTGAAGGTGTCTCCCATCAGCCTCTCCAGCTGTGCTGCTGTTGTGCCCTGGGTGTGCGACGTGAGAAGCACGAACGCGGGTCGCGCCGCCAGCAGCGCTCTGCATCTCTCCAGGGTTGCGACGATATCCTTGTCGATCTTGTACTGCTCACCTCTGACACCCCGCCCGAACGACGGCGGGTCGAGCATGATCGCATCGTACTGCCGGCCTCGGCGGATCTCCCGGTCCAGGAACTTGGTGACGTCCTCGACTATCCAGCGTATGGGCGCGCGGTCCAGCTGGTTCAACGCGGCGTTCTCACTTGCACGCGTCACCATGGATCGAGACGAGTCAAGATGACATACCGAGGAACCAGCACGCGCCGCGGCAAGCGTCGCTCCGCCTGAATATGCGAAGAGGTTGAGAACGTTCAGGTTCTTCTCGTGTGCCGACGTCAGTGCGTCGGTGATCCAGTTCCACAGCATGCGCGTTTCTGGAAACACGCCGAGGTGACCGGCGGGGGTGGGTTTGAGCTTCATGGCGATGTCGTTGATCGTGACGACCCAACTCGACGGCACGTCGGCCTCACCCGGTGTCGACCACCCGAGTTCGCGGGAGAAGGACGCTGAGGAGGTCGCCCACAGCTCGGGAGACTGTTGTTCCCAGATGGCCTGATCGCACGGGCGTGACAGAATCACGTTTCCGAAGCGTTCGAGCTTTCGGCCTGCGCCGCTGTCGAGCAACTCATATTCGTTGTGCATCAAATGCTCCATGCATCGTTACTGAAACGTCTTGCCATTGTATTGGAGCCAGCCCCCCGGATGTTGGCCGTCTGGATCGTGATGCGTCCAATGGATGGTTCCGCCCTCGGAGTTCCATTCGTACACACCGTTGAATGAGACCACGTCGCCGGGCGCCAGCGAGTCGAGCCTTGTGGCGATATCGATGTTGTGAGCGATCAGCAGGGTCTGCCCGGATTGGAGTTTCAGTATGAAGCGCTGGTGACGGCTACCATCGTTGTCATCCGACAGGACCCTTGTTACGACGCCTGCGCCGGTCACTTGAACGTCGTTCTGCTTCTCAGCGAATGCGTTCGCGATTGCCTCATCGGTTGCGCCCTCGACTACAACTGTCGATGAGGGCGACGTAGCCGTGTTGCTTGGCGAACACCCAATGAGCATGAGCGCGGCCAGAACCGCGAGGAGCAGCGGTGCCCACGCCACTCGCTGCCCAGAGGGTCCTCCGTTCTTCCCAAGGTCGGCCATTCGACGTCTCCCTCAAGTCCTGATGATTGCGCGCGTCCGAGTCGTCGTGCTTCGGCAGACGCTGTGCGTCTGTTTCAGTCCAGCGTCCCCGTCTTCCCGGGAGGAAGCGGCACGAAGGCGCTCGTCCGCGCCTTGTACGCTTCCCATTCCGGTCTGCCTTCGCGCTTGCGTTCAACCATTGGGATGCCGGAGACCTTCGTGAGCAGCCATGTGATCACGACCGGGCCGATGAGACCGATCCATCCACCCGGCACGCTGAGCGCCATGATGCCCAGGCTCCACCACATCGTTGCCTCACCGAAGTAGTTCGGGTGCCGGGTGAACGCCCACAATCCGCGGTCCATGATATGGCCTCGGTTCACTGGGTCGGCGAGGAACCGCGCGAGTTGTGCGTCACCGATCGACTCGAATGCGAAGCCGAAGAGCCACACTGCGATTCCAACGAAGTCGAGCACCCCCAGCTCCGGTCCGGCGGCGGAGCCCATCACTTGCACAGGTGCCGAGATCAGTAGCATGAACAGCCCTTGCAGCATGAATATCTGCAGGAAGGACCGCGGTACGAGCCATCGGCCCCACGCGCGACGCCATGCGGCATAGCGGCTGTCCTCGGTCACGCCAGGCCGGAGATTGCGACGGGCAACGTACCATGCCAGCCGCGCACCCCAGATGAGAACAAGCGCGCTGGAGATGTACTGCCTTGTCGAGGGCGACGGATCGACTCGCAGAAGCAGCCAGACAGCGATGACGACAAAGCCAAGGCCCCACGCGATATCAACGATGTCGTTTCGCCGCGTGATCAACGCTGTCACGAACCACGCTGTCATATAGGTGAAGACCAGAGGGACCGCTGCCGCGGTGGTCTGTAGGATCGGCTCGACCGACATGCGGCCACACTCCCCAAGTCGTGGTGAACTCGTCAGTGTAGAGCGTCGACTGTCTCGTAGGCCAAGCCGATCGCAGGTCCGACGTGGATGCCCACGACCGCCGAGGTAGCTATGACGGGAACATGAGAACCTGTGATCGGCTCGATCACCTCGCGGGCGAATCGAGTCGCCTCTTCATCGTTCATGATCGACTGTACCACCGCTCGTTTGAGGCCACATCGCTGCACGTCAGCATGCATGAGAGCGGCCATGCGCGCGAGGGCTTTCTCATGGGTGCGTACGGCGCCTGCGACTCCGGTGGTCCCGTCGCTTGCGGTGAGGATGGGCACTATCCTCAGGATGCTGCCCAGAAGCTTCGCTGCTCCAGAGATGCGCCCACCGCGAGCGAGATACTCAAGGCTTCTCGGCGCAAAAAGGAACCGACTGCGGCTGACAGTCGCCCGGGCTTCGGCCTCGCATTGTGCGAGACTGCCACCCTTCTCGGCGCATTCCGCTGCGGCGAGGACAGCGAAGCCCTCCTGCATGGAGTTCGACTCGGAATCGACAAGCGTGATGCGTGCGCTCGAATACCGCTCTCGAGTCAACTCAGCGCCCATTTCCGCAGAGTGGAGGGTAGAGCTCATCTTGTCGGAAATGAGCACTGCGAGAACATCATCACCGCGTTCAACGATGGGATCGAATGCATCGGCGAAATCAGTGGGCGAGGGTTGCGATGTAGTGGGAAGGGCCTGCATGTCAGGGAGTCGCGCATACAAGGCGGGGAGATCGATCCCAGTTTCGAGTATCGAACGGTCGCCCTCTATGACGTAGAGCGGTACGACCCCGATGCGAAGGCGCTCGATATCGTCCCGTGGAAGGGAGCTTGCCGAGTCGGTGATCACGGTTGTAGCCATGCGTCCTCCCTTTTGCTGGAATCTGTCCGAGCCTCAGCCCACTGCTCTCTTCACGAGTGTGGCGATCTTGGCCTCGTCGGAGGCGGTGAGCTCCTTCACGGCGAAGGCGACCGGCCACACGGTGCCCTCGTCGAGGTCCGCCTCGTGCTGGAAGCCGAAGGTCGCGTACCTCGTCTTGAACTTCTGCGCGCTCTGGAAGAAGCAGACGACTTTGCCGTTCTTGGCACAAGCGGGCATTCCGTACCAGAGTTTCGGTGAGAGAGCTGGCGCGTTGGCCTTGATGATCGCATGGAGCTGCTCTGCCAGTGTGTGATCAGGTTCAGACATCGTGGCGATGTCTGCGAGTACCGCGGCCTCGCCGCTGAGCTTTTTGATTCCCTTCCCGGTGGCCTTCTTTTCAGCCATGATTCCTCCCGTGCTCGAATTGTGGGTCTCGGCTTGTGCTTGAGCGGCGAGTTCTGCAGCTTCTCTTTGCTAAAGTACTTGCCCAATCCGCTTGAGACCTTGGTCGGGCGCACATTCCAGCCGAGGAGGCGTCGCATGTCCATTGGCAAGTGGGGTCGCTTGTACGTTGTGCGCACCGTCGCGTTCTTTCACGCTTCTACCAGCCTCGACTCGGCGGCTTTCTGGCCGAACAGCTCAAGCTTGTGGTTGTCGACATGATCTGGGTGCTGTGCTCACCGGCACGGTGTCAGCCATCGGCTACTACGCATGACGGATGATCGGTATCGAGGATCTCTGGAGAAGAAGCAGTTTGCGGGCGCTCGTCAGCGCCGCTGCGCGATTCGTCCATCGGCCTTGATCTCGTGAGTCCGGCCTTTTCTACCAGCTCTTCACCAGATTCGCGACAAGCACGTACCTGTCCGGCGCACTGCCGACGTAGTTGAATGGATAGCAGGTGCTGACCGACAGGACCGCATGATCGGCATGCACAACGACCGTCACATCGTTCTTGTCGACGATGCGGATGCGGCCGATCTCGTACGCGAACGTGCCCGCTGCCGTCTGTAGAATCAGCTGGTCGCCTACCTCCAGCTTGCCCAGATCGGAGAAGACCGTGTCGCGATGTCCCGAAATGACGCAGTTGTCCGGCTCGCCCGGCATCGCCGTGTCGAGCATGTGACCTACGCCCTGCTCGAGCTCCTCGTCACCAGTACCCTCGACTACGAGGAACGTCTGCCCGAGGACCGGGATTGAAAGCATTCCGAGAGTCTCGCCAACTGTAGGATTCTCAGGGTAGTCGGGTTGCTGGGGTCCCACTACGTCTGATGCGCTGACCGACTCAGTTGGGATTTCACTCGACACCTTGATCGGGCGCAACGGCTGCGCGGTCGAACCGACCGAACCTGCCGAGGACGACCCTATGATGTTGAACAATGCCCAACCGGACAACGCGATACCAAGGATCACGAGCCCCAGTGACAATCTGCCAAGATAGGAGCGCTCTCCGTGCGAGGGTCCTGCCTTAAGCACGGCTTCTGTTTGCGATCCAACCCGCGGCCCCAACGAATATCAGCACGAGGCCCGTAAGCAAGACGCCATACCAGGGAGTGCTGGTATTCGGAAGAACCCGACCGGTTGGCGTGGTCACCACTACAGTGACGGTCGCAGTATCGCTCGTGGGAATCCCGGCTCCGATACCCGTCACCGTGCCGACGTTCGTGGTCGTCTCTGTGAGATTGGTCGTGGCCGTGTAGATCCACGTCTCACCGGGTTGAAGGATCTCGTCACCGCTCGTGTCCCCGGAGACGTATGTCACCGAATCGACCTTGTCATCTGTGACGGTCACGTCGCTGAGCTCGACAGTGCCTGGATTAGTAACCTGATAGGTATACGTGACCGAACCGGGCCCGGACGGAAGGGCCGTGGGCAAAGCTGTCTTGTCGATGTTTATGATTCTGGTGGCCGCGCAGATCTCGTTGGTGATCACGTTGGTGTCGAGTACTACCTGTCCGTTGCGCGCGAGCAGCTGGCCCTCAACGGAGGCGCCAGTTTGTGCGGTGATGTCGGTCAACGCAAGGATGTGCCCCACGAACGTTGAGCTCGTTCCCAGAGTCGCAGAGCTAGGAACGACCCAGAACACTCGGCAGAATCGTGCATCGTTGATCAATTCGATAGCGCTGTTAGAAGCGGTGATCAGTGTCGCGGTACTCTGGATGATGAACACCGCATCGGGGTCGCCTTGGGCGTCGAGGGTGAGAGTGCCGGTGATCGAGATGACACCGCCCGAGCTGTATACGCCGGGAGTCAGTGTGAGCCCACCGAGGTCGACAGGCACGGAACTGCTTACTGGTCGGCCTGCAGCGTCATCGTACGCGGTGACCAGGTCGGTTTTCGCCTGGATCGCTACGGCGTCGGTGATGTGCTGCGCCCCGATCAGCGTCACGTCCGCGTCGACGAATGCTGAGCCGGGGTACAGGCCAACGTCGCCGGTGATCGTGGTCGGTCCCGTGTTCGTGATCGTGGTGCCGGCCAACACGGCGAACCCGGCAGTTGTGCCAAGGTTCACGGTGGGTTCGGCCGCCATGGCGGTTGCGGGAACGGCGACCAGCGCCATAACCATCATTGCGACGAGCGGAATAGACCGTATCGTGCATATCGGTTTCATAGCAGGCCATCCTCATGTATGTGCACACACAAACTGCAGAACTCAATCACGACCAGGGCGAAGCTTGGTATTTACCTGATTGCGATGATCCGTCGACCCCCTATTGATGTTCACCAGTGCAATCATACTCCCCCCGCTCAATCGGCGAATTGGATCTCGGTAGCCTCACCCATGTGCGGGCAACGCTCAGCGGCGAAGCGCGCGCGTGATCGCGAGAAGAAGAACCGCGCCAACGGTCGCTACTGCAATCGACCAGACGTTCAAGCCGCTGACGCCGCCGTATCCGAAAAAGCTCATCACGAAGCCGCCGATGAATGCGCCCACGACACCGAGAAGGATCGCCATCAGGCAACCCGAGCGCCCATCACCCATCAGAGACTGAGCAAGCAAACCGGCGAGTCCGCCGACGATGATCCAGCTTAGCAATCCCATTCGTTCCCCTATCCTCACGGCCAGATTACGACGCATTCGTGGAACCGGACCGACTGCAATCGGGGTGTCACCCCTGCGGGGTGTCGACGTCTTGACCCGTCTCGACGCGCTCGACGGTCTCAGCGTGCTCGCGCGGAACCACGGCGTGAATCAGGGCGACAATACCCCAGGCAATCAGCGCATAGATGGCGATGGCGACGAGTGCGCTCCATTCGAAGGTGGCCCCCTCCACACTCTGCGTGCTGAACAGCGTGCTGAACGGGGAGACGAGGACATCCGATACCCCATTCACCAGTTTCGCGAATCCAGCCTCGGCGTTGGCACCGAGCATCTTGAGTACGAAACGGATGGCAATGAGTATTTCGATGAAGCCGAAGACGAACCACACCACGCGCGATATCACGGCTTCGGCGGGCGCCCGAACCTCGGTATGTACCTGACTACGATGATCGGTCGAGTCTCCACTCACGTTCGGCATAGCTGCTCCCTAGTCTTGAGTCGGCGGGCCGGATCCTTCAGACCCCACTCGTGTGTCGCAATGCGTTGCGGCGAAACGTGCGTACGATTGCGAAAAGTAGAACCCCGCCAATGGTCGCCACCACGACTAAGCGGTGCGCACGCGGATGAGCGGGTAGGCGTCGATGTTCTTCAGACTGTTCGTACCCAGTAACCTCGGGAGAACCACGGGGACGGCCTATTGTTGTCCCGAAGCGGAAAGTGTCCCGGCGTGAAATGAGATACGTACGTGCCAGCGTTCAAACTGCGCTGATACTCGCGCGGCGCCGACAGTCTTCTATACTACCAACATCATAGTGGATGAGCGATGTTCGTGTGCTACGTGTCCCCGTCGCCGCCGAGAAGGAAGCTCAGCCGGGCCTACATCGACTGGCCCAACGAGGGGGCCGGTGTGCGTGCGGTTTCCAGCGACTGCGGACTGCTCAGAGGGTTGTCAGTTCGCAATATGCCAAGGACGGAGATGCGACGCCATGGCTGACATGTACGACTTCGTCGGCTATGCTGCCCAATCGGTTTGGGCTTACTTTCTGCGCGGCATGATGTAAACAAGGTCCTGTCATCAAGCGAAGGGGAACCCGTGGACGAAAAACCGCGCAGCAAGCGAAGCAGAAAGTGGGCGTATATCGCGCTCTCGATACTCGTTGGTATCGCCGCAATATTCCTAGCGGGGATGTGGTTCGCCGATCAGGGCGAGCGTTCAGTCTCAAATACGGTCGACTCATACATCAACGTATATGCCGGAAGTGACAGTACGAAAGACGTTGCTGATCTTCTGCCGCTCTACAAGGACGATGCTGTGTTGCGAGACACCGCTACGGACAGGACACACGAAGGGATCTCTGACATCGAAGCCGCTCTCGACTCGATTCTCGCTACACCCGACTTCAACCTCACGGTTTCGCAGACGATGGTGGGGGATGACTGGGCTCTCGTGCAGTGGACCGCTGACGGCACGAGACCTGATACGGGACGCGTCACTCAGGTCGCTGGAACCACGCTGCTCGAGGTTTCGAAGGGCAAGATCGCGCGTGAGACTTGGTACTACGACCCCGCCAAGGCCCCGTTCTAAGCGAGAGGTGCTCGCCGCCGATGGCGTGAAATCACCTCACGAGTGCTTGGGTGAGCGTGCGGCCGGCGGAATCAACGGCGAGCAGCGTTTCGGGTAGCGAAGATACCAAACCCTTCTCGAAGACGCCCGAGACCAGAAGCTCATCAACGACCTCGTAGCCCAAGGCCTCCAACGGTCGGCGCATCGCCTCGAGCGTGAACCCTGCGTCATGGACCTCAGTCTGTTCAGCCACGGCGACTATGACCGCTTTTCGATCCTGGTCGGATAGGGTGCTGCGCCACGGGCCGGGCCTCGGGTAGCCCAACTCGTAGAAGCAATACAGGCGGTCGATGAACGCCTTCATCCACGCGGTGATGTTGTAGTTGTGGACCGGTGAGATCAAGACAAGACCTTGGGCTTTGCGCACTTTGTCGTAGAGGGGTGTCATCCCGTCGGTGAAACGGGCGCATATGCCGCCATCCCGGCACAGCTCACATCCCACACACGAGGAGTAGTCGAGTTCCCGAAGCCTCACGATCTCTGTGACAGCCGATGTGCTTCCGATCTGCTTGGCGACGCGTTCGGCGAGGGTCTCGGAGTTCCCGTGGGCGCGAGGGCTTCCGCTCACGATCAAGACGCGGGGGTCGAGCGCTTCTGTTTGAGGTTCGGGACTCATGGGCTCCATTCCAGTGCTCTCAGGCATGTTCAGGACAATCAATGGTGCGTTCGTTTCGGACATTGCCGGTGTTGAGCGTACCTGAGGGTTCGAACAGAAGGACGTGCACCTCTTGCGCTGCGACCGGCTGGTGCTCGATGCCGTGCGGGATGATTAGGAACTCGCCCTTGTCAACGGCTACTTCTGAGTCTGGCAGCCGCATTAGCAGTGAGCTGTGGACGACGAAGAACATCTCATCTTCGACTTCGTGATGGTGCCACACGAACTCACCCTCGAGTTTTGCCAACTTCACGTGTTGCCCGTTGAGCTCGCCGACAATTCGTGGGCTCCACAATTCAGAGACTTCAGCGAGCTTGAGTTCCACGTTCACCTTGTCCATCTAATCTCCAATATCGCAGTGCAGTGGACTTTCATGGTGCTGCTGCCATGCGCAACGTGTCTAGGCACTAGCAGACGCGCAGGCATCTCTCCTCGGTAGTGTAGCTCCTGGCATTGTGCTTCATACCTTTGTTCGATATCAGCGGCTGCGCAGTAAGCTGCGCCAGATGGTGCCGCATGTGCGCTAGGTACTGGTCGATCAGATCGCATAACGAATCCGTCTGCGATTCGCCCACCCGGCAGGGTTTGCCCAAGTTCGTGGCCGGCATCGCCTCAAGGACGTGCGCGAGGTGCCGATTGTAGGCTGTCCACAGGTCGACCAACTGGTCCCATTCGCACGTGCAGTAGTCTTGGCTAGCCACCCACGCTTCTTGATCGTAGTCCGGAAAGGACAGCTCATCGACCGATTGCACCCGGACGTAGCGCTGATGGTTGTTCGCCGCCGAGTCGACCAAATGACCGAGAATCTCGAGTCTCGATCAAGCTCCCGGGCCCCGTGGAGCGCGCACGTCAGCTTGCGACAGCGCACGCAGTGCGGGCTCAGCCGAGTCCACAACCTGCAGCAGATCACTCCGGAATCCGTCTGACACAGTGACTCCTGTCTTTCGAACATGTTTGCGCATAATCAGACGCCCACGCGCAGGAGCCCACACGCCCACATATGGTTCCTCGCAGATGGCCAATCTGACCCCGGCTGGGACACAAAGCGAAGTGCGCGCATCCCCTCAGGAGTATACTTCGGCTCCGTCCTACATCAGAGATGAGGACATATGGAACTATCGATGGCTACGGACTATGCAGGCGCAACCGGGAATGCGGAGCCCGCCCTCACTCGTATCGCGGAAGCTGGCTTTCGCCACATCCAGTGGATCCATCACTGGAGACATGATTTCATCTACACGGAACCTGAGATCCGGCATATCGAGGGGCTATTGAGAGATCTGAAGCTGTCCCTCTACGATATTCATGCTCCGGCCGGCACCGAGAAGAACTGGTACTCAACGATCGAGTATCAGAGGCTCGCGGGGGTCGAGATCATCAAGAACAGAGTCGACATGTGCAGCGCTCTCGGCGGCTCCGTGATCGTGGCGCATACGCCCGGTATCCATCCGGCCAATCGCGAGGGCTGGATCCAGCTCAAGAAATCCTTGAAAGAACTTGAGGCCTACTGCGTTGAGAGGAACATACGAATAGCGCTCGAGAACCGGAACCGCGACAAGTTCGTCGGCATTTCGGAACTCCTATTGGAATTCGGGCCGGAATTCCTGGGCATCTGCTACGACTCAGGGCACGGCAACATCGGAGGCATGGGGCTCAAGTATCTTGACTTGCTCAAGGAGCGTCTGTTCTCAGTTCACCTACACGACAACGATGGAAAGACGGACCAGCATCGACCCATCTTCACAGGTACTGTCGACTGGAAAGAACTCGCTTGGATCATTCGCTCATCTCCGTATCGCGAGTTCCTCACATTCGAAACAGGGATGAAGCGCTCTGGACTGCATGACGAGGATGTGTTCCTCAAGAGCGCGCATAGCGAAGGGCTCAAGCTTCTTGCGATGATCTGAGCTCCTCTGAGCTGTTTGGGCGGCCTTTCAGAGCGGCATTATGTATGTAAGGTCCTGTCATCAAGCGAAGGGGAGCCCGTGGACGAGAAGCCGCGCAGCAAGCGAAGTAGAAAGTGGGCGTATATTGCGCTCTCGGTTCTCGTTGGAATCGCCGCGATATTTTTTGCGGGGATGTGGTTCGCAGATCGTGGCGAGCGTTCAGTTTCGATCACGACCGACTCCTACATCAACGTGTATGCCGGAAGTGACAGTACGAAAGACGTCGCGGATCTTCTGCCGCTGTACAAGGACGATGCTGTGTTGCGAGACACTGCTACGGACAGGACATACGAAGGAATCTCTGACATCGAAGGCGCTCTTGACTCGATTCTCGCCACACAAGACTTCAACCTCACGGTCACGTCTACGATGGTGGGTGACGACTGGGCTCTGGTGCAGTGGACCGCTGACGGCACCAGGCCTGATACGGGACGTGTCGCTCAGGTCGCTGGAGCAACACTACTCGAGGTTTCGAAGGGCAAGATCGCGCGTGAGACTTGGTACTACGACCCCGCCAAGGCCCCGTTCTGAGTGAGGGGCACCCGCCGCCGAGTGCTCATTCAGAAATGGGGGTCATCTTGAGATCATCGAGACGCGTCAGTCCTGCACTGGTTACTGTGCTTGTTGTCGTCCTGATGTCATTTGTGTTCTTGGCCGCTGGTTGTAGCAGTGCCGAGGAGGATACGGCAGTCGAGGACTCGGGCGCCGTTGAGAGTGCCCCCGGAACAGAACCCACAGAACCCGAGACCTACGCCACGGCTGACGAGGCAGTAGCCTCCGTCTTGGATCTCGCCTGGGTCTACGAACTCGACGAATACAACAGCGGAGAAGAAGAACTGGAGTACTTCACTGGTCCCGAGATGAACCGTTGGCTAGAGAAGGTCTACGTCGAGAGTGTGGACGATGGCTCGTGGCGCGTGAGCTCTGTCGACACCGACGGGGACCGCGGCCCAGACTGGGAGGAGAGCCGCTGGGCAGCAGGCTGGAACGACCCTGAGGCCTACCCCTATCCTGATAATGACCCAGCCGGCGCGGCTGAGTTTGTCAAGGACTACCTGCGCTGTGTATCCAATCGCGAGTTCGACCTGGCCGCCAAGAGGCTCACTGAAGCGTATGCATCCACCGCGCCTTGGGAGCTCTCACCTGACGACGAGTACCTCGAGCCCTGGGGTAACGAATGGCAATCCTCACTCGAGAGCAATGGAGTGATCCTGGTCGAATACGAGTAAACCTGGACTTCGGGCACCCGCCTTTACACGTACACGGTAGTCCAGGCGGGCGCGAACTGGCGGATCGAGGGCCGGTCTGCACAGTAGGGTGACAGAACCCTCATGGCTCTGCGTACCCTATAGCGTGAGGCTGAGCAGCTGCCAGACGTACAGTGCGCTCATGGCGATCGCGTAGGCCAGGATCGCGTAGTACCAGTTGCCGCCGAACTTGGGCGTTCGAATTGGAGCCACATTCAGCGTGGCGAGAAGCATCAGCAGAATGAACAGCACGATCAGGAACACCGAGGGATCGAGCAGCGGCTGGAATGCGAAGAGCGCGACCAGGATGATCACGTTGTTGTCGAGTGCCAACCCCCGGTACGTCGAGCTGTCAACCATTCCGAACGTGTTGAAGTAGGCAAGCCTGATGACCGCCGCAGCGAGGATGACGAACCCGCCAAACAGGTATCCGAACCCGAAGCCCCCCACTGAGAGAAGCAATACTGCCGGAGCCACGCCGAAGCTGATGACGTCGATGAGTGAGTCCAGCTGCGCGCCATACGCACTCTGCTCTTCTGTGCGCCCCTTCATCGTTCGCGCGACCCGACCATCGAGCCAGTCGAACACGACCGCCCAGATAAGCCCGATCATCGCGGCGGGGAACACGCCGAGAATCGCGTAGTAGATGCCGACCAATGCCGACCCGAGTCCCACAAGTGATATGAGATTCGGGGGGTCCTTGGCGAACCACAGCATCGAATTCGGCTCTTTCCCCGGCCTGTGCGCCACGGCTACTCAACCACCGTATCTATCGCGCGCGCCAATGCCCGAACGAGCGCGCTGTTCTCCTGCTGCGTACGACATGCAACACGAATATAGCGGCATGAGTCAGTCATCGTCTTGCCGCCACAGTGCTTGATGTAGATGTTGTCTTCCACGAACAGGTGACGCTCGATAGCCGGACCCGAAGCGCTCCTGTCAGGCAGGCGACAGAAGATGAAGTTCGCGTCGGGCTCGTACACGGTCAGACCGGGCACCGACTGGAGCTCCTCGTGGAACGCATCTCTGTCGGCGCGCACGGACTCGCAGCTCTCCAAGAACTCCTGTCGATAGTCCGGAGCGACACGAAGGAACTCCTCGGCGAAACCGTTGAGGTTCCAGATGTGCAGGCCATCCCGGAGGTCGTCCACCAGCTTCTCGTTGGAGGAGAGGAGATAGCCGATTATCAGCCCGCAGATTCCGTAAGCCTTGCTCATGCTCTTGAGCACCGCAAGGTTGCGGTGCTCCCCGATGTGACCTTCGAGCGATTGGGCGTGGGGGGCGCAGGTGAAGTCGATGAAGGATTCATCGACGATCAGCGTGCAGTCGTGCCCATCCAGCAGCGCGAGCAGTCGCACGAGATCACTGTGTGGCACGAGTAGCGAGGTCGGGTTGTTGGGGCTGACGCTGACGCCAAAGTCGGCTCCGACGCTGATCGCCTCTGCGGCGAAGCGCTCGACGTCGAGTTCAAAGGACGGCGCGTCGAGGGCGAACTCGATCACGTTGCCTTGCGGGGCAGCGTTCGCGTACTCATTGAACGACGGCACAGGGATGATCAGTTTCGAGGCCAGGTGGCCAGAGAGTATCTTGATGATCTCGGCCGCCCCGTTGCCCACTACGAGTCTCTTCGCAGGCTGCCCGATCAGCGTTCCGACCAAGCCGGCGAGAACGCTCTGCGCAACCGGGTAGTTGAGCACAAGGTCATGGATTCTGCCCGTGAACAGCTCAAAGAGCGACTCGGGCGGAAAGTAGAGGTTGTAGAGGTACGCATGATCGACGAAGTCATGTCGCCAATATCCGCCGTGCTCTGACTGGAGGGCATCGTATTCAGTGTTCCGTGCGGCGCGCAGCTCATCTGTGGAGATCGTGCTCACCCGGCTACCCCCGCTGTCGCCTGTTCTTTCACGTGCTTGATTGAATCCGAGTATCGAGGAAACATGGCTTCAGCTGCCGCAAGGTCCTCGAGGGTGTCTATCTCGTACCAGCTGTCCGCATCAAAGAGAACCGGCTTCAGCGTGAGGGTGCCGTCGGCGACCATCTCGGCAAAGACCGACTCATAGTAGTCTCCAGTGCGTTTGGCGGCGATGTAGGTATCGAGCCGCTCGGAGATCGTGCGCCAGGTAGCGCGAGAGAAGCTGTAGATGTTGACCGTCTTGTAGTGAGTCGCATCGGGGCGACTCATCTCTCCCAGGCAGAATGCGCTCACACCGTCCTTGGCACCAAAGGTGACGGTTGTCCCGTTCATCCACGGCAACTGACGGGAGACGGCGACCCGGTCGGGCTGGAGCATCGCATCGAGCAGTGATCCCTCGAACACCAGGTCGCTCTCTATCAGCAGCACCGGCTCATCGACCATCTTGCGTGCAAGCCAGAGGCTGTAGATGTTGTTGGTGGTTCGATAACAGGAGCTCGTGACGTAACTGATCTCTATGTCCCCGGAGCGATCGCCGAGGTAATCCTGGATCGCCGCCGCCTCATGGCCGAGTACGACCACCAGACGAGTGAAGCCACGATCGCCGAGGGTTCGTAGCAGCCGCTCGAGAATCGTGATTCCACTGACGCCGACAAGACACTTGGCCGTGTCGTCGGTGAGTGGCGCGAGCCGACTGCCCATGCCGGCGGCCAATAGCAGTGCTGTGGTGGGTCGCTGTTGTCGTGCATCGGATAGATTGCGCATCGTGGCTCCAAATCATCGTGGTCGCGACCGTGACACCGGCTGGTGCGGCGGTCGAACCAGTGCGCACCTAAACGCGCTTGCCCGAGCCACATGAGCCGGGGCGCGTCCTTGAGTGCAGGCACTGGTACCGTGACGACGGAAAGTCAGACGTTGCGTCGATCCATCGAGTCGAACAGTGGTCTCATCCGTGTGGTACGCTTCTACCGAAGAGAGAAACTGCTGGTAGATGCCGCGATTTCGTCGAGCCACAGGAGAGTGAGAGAGGGGCAACCAGACTCGGTTGGAGCGCCACAAATGCAGCGCAGTAGGGTCTCTACTATAGGGTACGCGGCCGCCAAAGGCGAATCGTCGCCCTCGGTGAGGCGTTCTACTGGAACTCCCCGACCAGTTTGAGAATCGCGTTCGTCGTCAGTCGCTGTTGCTCTTCGCGGCTCACACTCGCAGTCCCATCTCCTTTCTGGGGACCGTAGTGGCCGAACTGCGCGTGGTTGCCACCCTCTATCACTTCCAGTGTGGTTGCGGCTGGTAGGCGCCGCAAGGATTCTTCGAAGACATCGCCCGTCACACCGTCCTCGGTGCCATAGATGGAGACGACCTTCGCCGGAATCGCTGAGAGATCCGTCGAATCGGATGGGTAGGACGCTAGGAACACAAGGCCGTCTACAGCGTCAGGTCTCTTCTTCAGATACTCGGCAGTCATCGCGCCGCCGAGCGAATGACCACCGATGACCCAACTGTCGACATCCGGATAGGCCTCGATCACATCGTCTGCGCGATTGATGCCCAGGACCGCCAGGTCGAGTGGCATGGGAACGATCACTGCGAGAACGCCACCGTCACTCAGCCGCTGCATCAAGGGTGCGTAGGCCGCGGGCTCGAACACGTACCAGCCGCGCTCCGTCCGCATCTGATCGGCAAGCTCGATCGCCTCCGGGAATGCGGGGTACCGTGCCACGCGTGTCCAGGCGTAGAAACCCACTGACGCGATGACCAGCAACGCAGCGAGCGAGATACCCACCAGCTTGAATCGCTTGCCCATCGCTACCTCGCCAATGCTTGGGTGAGCGTGTGGCCGGCGGCTTCAACGGCGCTCAGCGCGTCAGGTAGCGAAGACACCAGACCTTTGTCGAAGACGCCTGAGACCAGCAGCTCGTCGACGATCTCGTAGCCCAACGCCTCCAACGGCAGACGCATCGCTTCCAGCGTGAACCCTGCGTCATGGACCTCAGTCTGTTCAGCCACGGCGACTATGACCGCTTTGCGATCCTGGTCGGATAGGGTGCTGCGCCACGGGCCGGGCCTCGGGTAGCCCAACTCGTAGAAGCAATACAGGCGGTCGATGAACGCCTTCATCCATGCAGTGACATTGTAGTTGTGGACCGGTGATATCAAGACAAGACCCCGGGCCTCGACTATCTTGTCGTACAGCGGGGTCATCCCGTCGGTGAACCGGGAGCACTTGCCGCTGTCTCGGCACAGCTCACAGCCCACACAAGATGAGTAGTCGAGCTCCCGAAGCCTCACGACCTCTGTGACAGCCGATGCGCTTTCGGTCTCCTTCGCAATGTGTTCGGCGAGGACCTCGGAGTTCCCGTGAGCCCTGGGGCTGCCGCACACGATCAAGACGCGGGGGTCGAGCGCTTCTGTTCGAGGTTCAGAACTCATGGGCTCCCTGCCAGTTCAATGTGTTCGACGTGTTTGTGGATCGTCATGCGAGCGTGGCGGGTCGGTTCGACCCTTTGTTGGGCAGTATGGCAGAATCACACACCTGCTACTCCAGCTTCTCCCGCAGAAGCGCGCCCGGTCCCGGGTAGTAGGGCCCTCCTCTGAACTTGTCGGTGTAGATCGCGCCCGAAGGGCATCGGTTGTAGCACCTCCAGCAACCGTAGCATGCGCTCATATCGAAGACCGGCTCGGGTGCAAGCCGGATCGCCTGGTATGGGCAGTCCCGTTCGCACTGTCCACACTTCGTGCAAAGGGATGCATCCACGTACTTCTCGCCCATGTTGTCACGCGCCGTCGTGCGAGACCGCCGAGGAAACATGCCGTTGAGCAGGCCTATCCGCACAGCACGCCCAGCAGCCCTCTGATCATTCTGCAACTCCGCGGCAAGCCCATCAACCTCCCCGATGAACGAATCGAACGCCGCCAGCGCCTTGGGACTCGGCTCGTTGACCGCGGCCATCTTGCCCGAAAGCATGGGCGGGTAGTTCTCGGGCGTCTGCAGTGAGTGCCCGCCAATGACGTCGAA
>JAQIBK010000179.1 GCA_027859125.1 Actinomycetota bacterium
GTATGAGTCGGCGGGTTTCGCTGCGCGGTGGACAGGGTTCAAGAAGAAGCTGTGAGATGGCGTCTAACCCGGGCGTCAACCTGACAGCGCCGTGGGAGCTAAACTCAGGCAGGGCGCGCGCGTAGGCGCTGCAGGTTACGCCCAAGGACGTTAGCAGTACAGAGGCGCGCGCGGTGGGTCCGCCACGACGGGTATGGTCTGAGCTGGGGACTTCCTGGGACTGAAAACACCCGTGTCGTGGACCTGGTGTTGAAGTCCGTTGCCTGGCGCCGTTCTCTCAGGTGCCCAACCCGGGCGTCGAGCAGAAAGCGCGC
The DNA here is from genome assembly GCA_027859125.1 of Actinomycetota bacterium. Classification (GTDB taxonomy): domain Bacteria; phylum Actinomycetota; class Coriobacteriia; order Anaerosomatales; family UBA3086; genus UBA3086. The sequence continues at coordinate 315 of JAQIBK010000179.1, forward strand.
CCTCGTGCGGTAGACTCGGGCAGGGAGGTGTCGTGGGCGCGCTTCAGCTCACGCCCAAAGACGTTAGCCCTAGCGGCGGGTCCTGGCGCCCTCTTTGCCGGTCACGCGGTGTCGTTCGTTCGGCCGTGCAACAATGGGCTGTGCCATCCGCCGATCAGGAGTCCGAATGCCCACCATCCCGCGTTGTATGAGCACACAGCATCCCGACAACGCTACCGTGCCGTTCTTCGCAACGTCTGGCGTGCTTGCAGGTGAAGACGAGATTCGTGTGGCTTACTACGCCTACTCGCACTTGGGGTGCGATGAACAGATGTGGGACGTCGAGGGTAAGGAGATCGACACGCACGTGGTCAAGAAGCTGCTCTCGTTCTATCCGGAGTACTTCCGCGACCGCGTGCTGGGTGAGGATCTGCGGCTGACGTTGCGTGTGCCGAACCCGACTGTTGAGACGACTGAGGCGAAGATTCTTCTCGAGACCCTGGAGAGTATCCCTCGGTCCTATGACGCGGCTCGGCTCTTCTACGGGCGCGAAGTTGCGCCGATCTTCGAAGTCATCCTGCCTATGACGACCTCGGCACGGTGCATCGACCGCGTCTACCGCTACTATGTCGACCACATCGTCGGGCGGCAGCACACTCGCTTTCGAGATGACGACATCACCATCGCCGAGTGGATCGGCGAGTTCTCACCTTCGCACATTGAGGTGATCCCGCTGTTCGAGGATGTACCGACCATGGTGCGGGCGGCCGACATCGTCGAGGAGTATCTCGCAGACAAGGATGTCAGCGATCAGCGGGTGTTCTTGGCGCGCTCAGATACTGCGATGAACTACGGTCTGGTGTCCGCCGCGCTTGCGAACAAGATCGCACTTGCCCGGCTGGACGACTTGCCTGCTCGTATTGGCGTTCGAGTGCACCCGATCATGGGGATGGGCTCCGCTCCATTCCGTGGAGGCCTGGCCCCCGCCACAGTGGAGCGGGTCGGGGGAGAATACCCGAGCGTGGTGACGTTCAGCATCCAGTCAGCCTTCAAGTTCGACCACCCTCCTGATGAGGTCAGGGCCGCATGTGGTCATCTCAAGGCACGCGTGATCGGACCCGCGACGCCCGTTGACGTCGAGCGCGCCTCGACGGTCATCGAACGCTACAGCGATGCGTATCGGCGGCGCGTTGTCGAACTGGCCCCAGCCATCAACCGCATGGCGAAGTACGTACCCGCCCGACGGGCTCGCAAGCTGCATATTGGACTGTTCGGCTACGCTCGCGAACTTGGCGGAGTGACACTTCCGCGGGCGATCTCGTTCACCTGCGCGCTCTACTCCTTGGGCTTGCCCCCAGAGCTCATCGCGTTCGACTCTCTGAGAGAGGACGACCTCGCTTTCGTCCACGAGACATACCCTTCCTTCAAGGCGAAGATCAGCGAGGCACTGTGCTTCACCGACTTCGAGGGACCTCTCATGACGGACTCGCTACGAACCGCGCTGGGTCGAGCCGGCTACAGCTACTCCGAGAATACTGAGCATCTCGACATGGTACGCAGGATGCGCAGCTCATTGGACGAAGGCGATACTGCGCAACTGACAGACCTCGTGTCCCGCGCTGCGATTCTGCGACGCTTCCTCGGCTGACAGGATGCGAGTGTTGGGCGGCGTGCCGCAGGGCTAACCATGGGATCGACCTGACTCGCTTCGCTCGCAGCTCATCCCAAGAACGTTAGGCGGAAATGGTGTCGCGGACGCACCCATATATGGTCCCATACGCACTAATGAAGGAGGTACCACATATGAGCGCAATGCCCAACATCGTTCCCATCAGCGAACTGCGGCAGGACGCCTCCGCAATCGTCAAGCGGGCGTCCGCGACCGGCGACCCGGTCTTCATCACACAGCACGGTCGGGCCTCTGCTGTCCTGGTGAGCAGCGGAGCTTACGAGCGCACTCAGCGCGAACTCGAGATTCTGCGCATCCTCGCCCAGGGAGAGGCTGACATCGGGGCTGGGGTCGGGTTCGACATGGACGTGGTGATGGCTGAGGCGGACGCGCTTCTGGAGCAGCCGTGATCCGCAAGGTCCGGTTCACGCCGCCGGCCCGCGCGCAGTTCCTCGCGGCGGTGGCGTACATTCGTGCTGACAGGCCGTCGGCCGCCCTCGGCTTCCGAACTCGCGTCAACGAGGCGCTCGCCGTGCTTGTCGATCTCCCAGACTCCGGTCGCATGATTCCGGAGTTCCAGCAGCTGGGCTTCCGTGAGCTGCTCGTCGACTCGTATCGGTTCTTCTACCGGGTCAAGGGCGACACCGTTTGGGTCGTGGGCGCCTGGCATGATGCTCAGATTCCCGATGAGCCCTCCGAACCTGCTGGCGGCTAACAATGATCAACCTGACGGCCAGAAGGTAGACTGCGGAAGAGCGGCGCCTGCGCCGCAGGTTATGCGCGAAGCGTTAGCACCAACAGGAAGTTGCCTTCCTGGAACGACATAGTGCTGAGGATGGATCACGTACGCTGGCAAGCTGCTCGGCGCGCACGCCAACACCGGGCACCGGGCATCGGAGGGATCATGAAGCGCAGAGAGATATTCGTCACGGAGTTCGACAGAGACCGACTTCGTGAACTGATCGGGGTAGCTGAAGCCTTCGGGACTGATGACAGGACAGATTTGCGGGACTTGAGGGAAGAACTAGAGCGCGCGGCAGTCGTGTCCTCCAAGGAGATACCGCCCAACGTGGTCACCATGAACTCGAGGGTTCTGTTTCGCGACGTGGATACGTCGGAGGAGATGACGTATTCCTTGGTCTTCCCGAAGGACGCAGACGTCGAGTCGGGATCGATCTCAATCCTGGCGCCAGTCGGGACAGCGATCCTCGGCTATGCCGAAGGTGATGTTGTCGAATGGCCTGTTCCATCCGGACGGCGACGAATCTCGATAGAGAAGATCCTCTACCAACCGGAAGCGGCAGGGGATTTCCATCTGTAGTGCTAACAAGCGGATCAACCAGGCTCGCTTCGCGCGCAGGTTATCCGCAACACGTTCGACAGGGACGATGCGATCGCCGCCGCTGGTTGCCCGCATGGAATCTCCCTCCACTTGCGTTCAATCATATGATGTACTTCTTCGACGACCGGATGCTCCATCCCGTGTAACGACCGACAGCATCGGCCGTGGATAGGCTTCGGGCTAAGCGGGAAGGTACCGAGTGTCCATACTCTTGGAGGTGAGCTTCTAATGGGGGAGACAGGCCAACAAGTATCCACTGCGGGGGAGCAGTTCGATCTCAAGCCGGCACGAGCTCGGACTCGCCAGTACTACCAGAGCATCGTCCTGGACGTCCGGGACGGCCAGGTGACACTTTCCGGTCAGCGTCTGGACGACGCCGTGGTTCGCAAGAGTCGAAGGAGAGGCATCATAATACTGTCCACCATTGCAGCGCTCGTGCTGGTAAGCATTCCTGGAGCCTTGCTGGCTGCGCGGGACGAGCTGCTGGGAGGTGTTCTGATCATGGTCGCGATGCTTCTCACGCTCGCGCTCCTGGTGTTCACGATCGTATGGTCGATCGCGGACCAAAGAGCGAAGCGCAAGCACACAAACACGCGTCCGTACTCGATCACCTTGCCTGTGTCGAGCGTAACGAATGTGCGGGTCTTGTACGACTGGGATCTTGGCTGTGCTCTGATGTTGCTGCTGAGCGTACCGATAGGCCTTCTTATCACCATGATGCGCGGCAAGAAGATCGGCAGAATGCAGGCGCCGTTCGATCAGGCGGCGGTACCGGACGCCGCGTGGTCCTTCAAGGCGCACACGAAACAGGAAGCAGAGCGGCTGGTGTATCTGCTCGGTCCGGGGAGAGTTTCTGAGGTGCAACCCAGTCACTGATAGCTGACACTGCGGTGGCGGATCAAGGCAGGGTCACAGTCGGACCGAAGTAGGTCACCGATGAGGGTACGCAAGCGCTCCCGTGGGCATGTCCCGTCGAACCATCGCGTCAACACAGACAGGGCGCAAGGAAGGTAGACTCGAGTGGGAATCGCGCGTAGCGCCCTGCTGGTTACGCGTAAACCGTTCGGCGAATGCGGCCCGGTGGTATTGCATATCGTGACCAGGCCGTTATACTCATGGTATGAAGACTGCGATCTCGATACCTGATGATGTTTTCGCCATGGCGGACCAATTGGCGCACCGGCTCAACAAGTCCCGCAGCGAAGTCTACAGCCGCGCCGTTCGCGAGTACGTGGCGAGACACTCGCCCGACCAGGTCACAGAGAAGCTCGACTCGCTGGTTCAGGAATCCGGCGTCGATAGCGACTTCACGACCAGGGCCGCTCGCCGGACTCTCGATCACTCCGAATGGTGATCGCACAGGGTGAGGTGTGGTGGGCTGACCTCGGTGAGCCCGTCGGATCGGAGCCCGGATTTCGCCGCCCGGTCGTTGTCGTACAGGGCGATTCGTTCAACCGCAGCAAGATCTCGACGGTCATCTGTATTCCCCTCACGAGCAACCTGCGCTGGGCGGAGGCACCAGGCAACGTCCTGCTTGACTCCGATGTCACCGGACTGCCCAAGGACTCAGTGGCGAACGTGTCCCAGGTCGTGACCCTCGATAAGTCGTTACTCTCGGAGCGTGTTGCCGCCCTGCCCGACGCCAAGCTCGAGCTCGTGCTCTACGGGATCGACGTGGTGCTGTCTCGGTAGGTGGGCCGATCGCCGAGCCAGCGCGTCAACCTGACGCGCATGCAGGGAGCGGTAGACTGAGATCGCACGGCGCGCAGGTTACGCGCTACACGTTATCCACAACACGGACTGCTGCGCGCGTAGTTGGTGTATGTTTCCATAATTCCTATGTCCGATGCGGTCCCTTCGATCGAATCGCATAGACCGGATCGTGTCGGTGAGGTCACCCGCAGCACCCGGCTCCAACCTACTTGTCCGGGTCCCACCTGCCAACGATCTGCTCGAAGGCCAGAGAGGGGAAGTACTCCTTGAACAGCCGATAGTACCAGAGCTCCTTCGGCGAGTTCAGGTAGTATCCTCCGGGAGTGTTCCGCGTTTCCTCATCGAACTTCTCGACCGCGAAATGCTCCTGGGCCACCTGGTCCATGATATCGTCCGCGCCAGTGCCGGCCGCAAATCGAAGTTTGGCCCGGTCGGCGATCGACTGGGGCAACATGTCGCGGAACGCCTCTCTCAAGATGTACTTCTCGACTACTCGGCCGTCATCCATCTCATGGACCTTCCAGCTGACGGGAACCTGTGACGCGAAGGCAATGACGGCGGGGTCCAGGAACGGGGTCCGGTAGTTGACCGAGCTGCCGAACATCCCCCGGTCCAGCCGCTGGAGCGCCGTATTGTATGCGACGCCCAGCAACCTGTCCATGACCTCGAGCTTGGCATTCTCACCTTCCCGGTTCTTGATCAGGTGGTACCCGCCGAGGAGCTCGTCCGCGCCCTCTCCGCTCAGGACGCAGTTGGTCACGGACGCTACGGCGCCTGACGCCCCCAGGTTCGAGATGATCCCGCTGATGCAGTCCTCGTCGAAGGACTCGAGGATTCGCACGGCGTCTGGCACCATCTCACCGACACGGTCGGTCCTGATGGTCGCGATGGTGTGGGGAATCTCGAGATAGTCCGCCATCACGCGCGCGTTCTCAGTGTCAGGAGCGGCTGTGCCCTCCACCTCGAGCGTGAACGCAGGAAGGCCGGGACGCAGCTCCTTGGTGATAGCGGCGATGATCGAGCTGTCCAGGCCCCCGCTCAGGAGCATCGCTCCGACCGCCCCGTCCTCCAACCTCTTCTCCACGGCTGCGAACAGCAGATCCCTGAGCTTGCGGGCCGCCTCCTCGAGCGTCCCCGGCACCTCGACGCGCGGAGGGTAGACGGCGTAGCGGCTCGTGCCGTTCTTTGAGGAGTACATCGTACCGGGCAGGAGCTCACAGACCGTGTCGACCTTGCCCACCATCGGTCTCATATGTGAGGAGAAGAAGAAGCCCTCGTCGCTGTCCCGTCCCCAGTACATTGGCCGAATGCCGACAGGATCCCGATACAGGAGAACCTCACCGTAGTCCCATATCGCGCAGGCGAAGGCTCCCTCCAGGTATCCTGCGAAGGCCCTCCCATGCTTCCTGTAGAGGTCAGCCACGACATCCGCATCACTCTGGCCGTCTCCCCTGGCGTTGTAGATCTCGCCGTCGAACAACACGGCCAGACCTTGGTCGGCGGCGAATCCGGTACCGCGCGCCTCACTGAGCTCCGAGGAGACGACTCCTCCCACGAATCCGGCATCGCGATGTATCTCCGTGTTGTCGGGCCCACGGACCCGGATCGCTTCGAGC
>JAQIBK010000198.1 GCA_027859125.1 Actinomycetota bacterium
AACTCGCTCTTGGCATGATTGGCCGCTTCGAGGCGGGAATTCGCGTGGTCGAGATCCTCGGTACGCCTCCGTACACGCTCTTCGAGGCTGATGTTCAGAGCAGTGATCTTCGCCACTTCTACATTCAGAGAACGCAGCAGATCCGCCAGTGATGACTGAGTGGCCAGCAGCTTCGTCGCCGCCTCGTCTTGGACCTACAGCAGGTCCGTCGCCGCCCGTGATGATCGGAGCGGCCTCGGCTCCACTGGGTGTGGCCGAGGAAGCGTACCGGAATCTCCCGCTGAGTTCTCTTCGTTGGCCATGGTTCCTCCGCGAATCAACGCACGCATGCAGTACGTATGATATTACCCCCCCCCGGGGGGGGGGGGTAATACTCAGAACCCCCACAGTGCCGCAATCGAACCGAACAGCGCTTTAGATGTTACTTTCGAACATCGGGGTCAAGAGACAGAAAACAACCTCCTGCCAGTGCAAACGTCCCTTGAGGCCCCACCAATCCCCCATTGAGCATGGATAGCCTTCGTATGTGGGTATCTACGGGGTGCTACCCACGTGTGAAGGAGGGGTTATCGTGGAGAGACACTCGGAGTGCAAGTGGTCTGGGGACTGTCCGTTCTTCTCAGACCCTCGTGGCTTCTCACCGGACATGGGCAAGCGCCTGATGAAGAGGTATTGCAGGAACGACTACCATGCGTGTGCGCGCTACATAGGGCGAACGGCACTCGGGACCGGGAACATACCGCACGACATGCTACCCGGTGACTTTGAACGCTTGGAATCGCTGCTCGGCTCGTTGCTCGCCACCGCTCGATAGCGGGCAGGTCAGTGGGATCCATACGATAGGGGCGCAACCAGAGTCTGGGAGGCCCGCAGGAGAGTGTACTTGTGCTTCAGCTGAAACCCATGTCGGACCGCTATGCGTTATCCGGCTTCGTGCCGACTAGGAGCGCTAGCTCCCGCCACTTCCAGTAGCAGTCGACGTCTTCGAACCCTATCTGGCGCAGCCACGTCAGCTGAGTCTCCAACTCAAGCAGTTTGTTGGATGAATCTTCATCGGCAGCACTGGCCCCTAAAAGAACTCGCTACTCACAGGTGCGCACGCTTCGCACGAACGCCGAACTGCAGGAACTTTGCATCTTGGCCGAACAGAAGGACCGCCGAGACGAAGACACCGCGCATAACCAGCGACTCGAGTGAACGAGCCGGAACGGGGTTGATCCCATCTAGTTGGTCTATCAGGAATCCATTACCGACGAGTGTTCGTTCAATGCTCTTCTTTGTGAAGAATCTCAGGTGAGTTCTGTCAAGAACGCCCGAGTTCTTGTACTCCCAATCCTTCCGAATCAGTAGCTCGAACAAGTTTCCTAGATACCTCACATTGGGGATCGAGGCTACCAGGTATCCGTCATGTATCATCTTGCTCTGGATGGATTGGAGGAATCCGTCAGGATCAGACATATGTTCGATGACATCATTGCAGATCACCAAGTCAAAGTAGTCATCTGGGATCTGCCCGATCACCTCTTGATAGTCGCCCACTAGAACCCTATCCGCTCTGGTGGATGCAACATTGGCTACAGGTTCAGCCGGTTCTACACCCCAATACTCATGCTCTTGGGTCAAGTTGTCTCGAAATCTGCCTTCGCCGCAGCCAATCTCAAGCACCCGCGAGTACCGACTGGGAAGCAAAGGAACGATCTCGGGTCTGGTCTTCTGGAAGTATTCAGACGAACAGTTCAATGGAGACCCCTCTGTTAGGCCACTTGAGTCCCGCACGACGCGCTCCTGATCGATCTTTCACTGGCACCACAAAGAATACCGCTTCGAGATGACTCCCGAACAACAAAGGCCCCGAACCGGGAGGTTCGAGACCTGTGTTGTTGGTGAGCGATTCTAGACGATTATCGAACGGCCCTAGAACAGGGGATCCAGGAAGAACTCCGGGTCCCGGAAGAACACCGAATCCTCGAACAACGCTGGGTCATCGAAGAGCACCGGGTCTGGGAAGAGCACCGAATCCTCGAACGAGTTGATCAAGGTGGCATTCAGATCATTTGCGACCGATTCACCTATAACGCCCGTGCCACCGAACACCTCCAGGCGACCGATCCCGGCGTGACGCGCCTCTAGGAACTCCGCCGAGACCGAACCGCTGACGGAACTCGCAAGCGGATCCACCATCAGCAGGACGCCCCCGCCGACACCTACGGCGGGTCCTCCTGCGAGTGCATCCGGGAAGTTGCACCCAGTCGCCAGACCGACCCTGCTGAGCGTCGCCCAGCCACGCAGTAGCGCCTCGTCGGCTATGTCGGCTGCGGTCTCATAGCGCGTGCCTCCATACCAGCGAGTCGAGGGCGTGCCCTCATTGTCCTCGAGAAGTCCGTCAAGCGTACTCTGGACAGCGGGCGACACGGCACTCGTGCCACCCAGAATGATGGCCTCCGTGCAGCCTTGCCCGGTTATGTAGTCGATAGCTTCAGGTGACAGCGCGTCGCCTGACGTCAACAACACGGGAATGCCCGTCGCATATGCGATCGGCGAGACCGACAGCGCATCTGCAAAACTGTCGCCACGGGCGATGAACACGGTCGTCCAACCCGGACCGCCACCCCAGCTGCCCCAACCTTCCGCGGGCGAAATCCCTGCTCCGTCGGTTCCCCAGATGCCCATGGTCTCCTCGGC
>JAQIBK010000112.1 GCA_027859125.1 Actinomycetota bacterium
TCGCCGAGCGCTTCCCCGCCGAAGACGGGCTGGGGCTAGGGCTCCTCTTCCAGGGCGAGAATGACGGCGACACCGAAGACCTCAAGGGTTGATGCGCTACTGTCCGGACGGAGATCGGGTTCCTTCGAAGCCCCGCCTAGCCCGCAGGAGTCCAGCGGCCAAACTCCATCTTTGCCTTGAGGCCTTGGCCGCCTGACTCATTCTTGGCTGCACGATAGCCCTGGTTCTTGGTCCACGCATCAACGGCCTCTTGCGAGCCCCACCAAGACAGCGTGACGATCATGAGGGGATCCATGACGTCGCGCGCGACGACCATCTTCTCGAACCCGGGCTGTTGCTCGTACGCGGCGCTCATCCCGGGCGCCATCGCGACGAACTGCTCGGCCTCCTCTTCAGTGGAGACCATATATAGTGCCGTGCTCAGTATCGACATGTCGCTTCCTCTCTTTCGTTGAGCTCTATCAACCTGTTCGAAGGTCATCCAATACCGTAGCCTGTCCTCCTCATTCCTCGATTCTTCGGCGCGTCTCTAGTTCACGCACGCGCTTCGCGGATCTTAGCTTCTGCGTGAAGAAGACCAGAAGCAGTACGAAGTACAGAGCTAAGATCGGTAACCCCCAGGACTGACCGACCCTCTCTTCGATGGAACTCACTGTCCCCGAGAACACCGTGACCATGAGCATCGACAGAATCGCGGTCGTTGAGCCATAGAGTGTGGACACTCTCTTGCGCTGCATCTCCTGCCAGGCGTTCTCATCGCCGGCTGCTACTATGCGCTGCGCGCAGCCTTGGACAGCTGGGGATATCCTTCGCTGATGGCCCTCATGGTCGCATTGGTCTTGATCCTGATACCTGTTGAACTGGGCCTACCCGCTCTACATAGGGAAGAAGAGGAACTGGCGCTACTCCTTGCAGGGTGTGGTGCTCTATCGAACGCCGATACCCGCCTTGCAGTACATCCTGTGGTTTCCCGTCCTGCTCGTGATCATGGGCGTCATCTTCACCGCAATGAAGCCCGTCGATACTTCCCTGCAAAGCACCCTCTTCTCGTGGCTTCCTGTACTGGAGAGTGGCCTGACGGACGGATACTCCCGAGAGGTGCTCATAAGGACCTATATGATGCTCGCCGTCTTTGGTGCTGTTGTCGGGCCGACGATCGAAGAGCTGTACTTTCGCGGCTTCCTGTTGCCGCGGATGGAATATGCGGGCAAATGGGCACCGCGACTGCACAGCTTCCTATTCGCGCTCTACCACATGTGGACACCGTGGATGTTCGTCACGCGAACACTGGGAATCGTTCCGTTGGCGTATGCCGCACGGCGGCGTAACCTGAATCTGGTCATCACCGTGCACATTCTTGTGAACTTGGTGGACGTGATCGCGGGAGTCGTCTTCATCCTCGGCATGGGAGCTATCATTTGAGACGTTCGGCATCCATGGAGGCCGACTGATAGGCGCATCCCGAGGGACACGGAACCTGATGCAGGGGGGAACGAGATTTGAAGCCGGAATATTCTGCGTCGAACGACTCCGAGCGCACTCGCTTGGAGTCTCTGCTGGAACGGCTGTCTGAGCAAGACCTCGCTCGGCGGCTGCCGAACGGAATCACCATTGCCGCGGTACTGGTGCATCTCGCGTTCTGGGACGAGTACGCCTGCTCGGCGCTTCGTGCCTGGAAGACCTCCGGGTTCTCTGGCTCCCACACGAACTTCGAGGCGGTCAACGACGGAGTTCTCGCCCTAGTTGAACTCATCCCCGATCATGCGGTCATCGAAATGACTCGCGAAGCGGCTGCCGCTGTTGACCACGAGGCAGAAACCGTCGACCCGGAACTAGCTGGAGTGATCGAAGGCAACGGCAAACTGCGCACGCTCGAGCGAGCACAGCATCGTCGAACTCACGTAGACCAGATCGAGCGAGCCTTACTCCAAGACTAATCGAGCAGAAAGCACGGTTGCCCTGGGGTATGAAACAACTGACGAACGTTTCGACATGCAAGCACTTTGGATGGGTGCAAGTACGATCGGCGTGGGATGCTTCCTTGTTGCGTTGATGAAGATCTCAGATACGAACATGTTGAGCGAATGCGGTCTTGGAGGTGCGACTTTGAAGAAGCCAGCCGTGGTCCTATGTGTGATTCTGCTCGCGCTATTGCTCGCATCGTTCGCGCCGGGCCCCAACCCGGCCGT
>JAQIBK010000084.1 GCA_027859125.1 Actinomycetota bacterium
CATCGATGCGTTCGCGGACCTCGGGCGTCAGCTGGCGAGTCCCGGGAACACGCTCGCGTCACCGCCAGTGCAGCCGGTGTCGGGGCGGCGGGAGTACAGGAATGCCTGACTCCCGAGACGACGGTTTCGAAGTACTACAGCGTGAGAACCTCCTGCTTCGCGAGGAGAACGAGCATCTACGATTGCAGCTGGGCCTCGAGGCACCGCAGTCTGACGTGCTGTCAGCGATAGCGGAGCCCGAGCGTGAAGGTGTCGCCGCGGTCACCGCAGCATCCTCATCGGCTACCAAGATCGCGTTGTTCCGTTCGCTCTTCCGTGGCAGGGAGGATGTCTACGCCAAGCGATGGGAGAGCAAGGCGGGTAAGAGCGGTTACGCTCCGGCCTGCGCGAACGAATGGCGTAGCGGCGTGTGCGACAAGCGCAGCATCAAGTGCGGCGACTGCCCGCATCGTGAACTCGTGCCGCTTGACGATCGGGCCGTCGAAGAGCATCTCACCGGGCGCAGCATACTCGGTGCCTACCCCATGCTCGAGGACGAGACGTGCCGCTTTCTGACAATCGACTTCGATGATGCCGCTTGGCGCGACGAGGTGGCGACGGTCAGGGAGACATGCGAGGACCTCGGCGTGCCCGCATACGCAGAGATCTCGCGCTCCGGGGCCGGTGCACACCTGTGGGCCTTCTTCTCCGAGCCGGTGGCCGCGTCGCGTGCGCGCCGTCTTGGTTCTGCGCTGTTGACCCGAGCGGCGCGTCGCCGGCGAGTGATCTCCCTTGAATCGTACGACCGCCTGTTCCCGAGTCAGGACACACTGCCGCGCAGGGGATTTGGCAACCTCATCGCTCTGCCGTTGCAGCACGAGTCACGTGCCTCCGGTCGATCGGTGTTCGTCGATGCCGACTTCCTCCCGTATTCGGACCAATGGGCATTCCTCGACGCCGTCCAGCGGATTGGTGCTTCTCAACTGGAGGCGCTGCTGTCGCAGATGGGAGCGGATGGTGGAGTACTCGGCGTGAGGTCATTTCCTTCTGCTGAGCACGGAGGTGAGACCCCATGGATCGTCGCTCCTCCGCCGCCTACGGTCCGGCCCGAGCTCGTAGGCCACGTCCCGACGGTGATCCGAGCGGTGAGGGCGAACCTTCTGTTCATCGAGAAGGCCGGACTGCCGGATTCCCTGATCGACCAGTTCGTGCGCTTGGCTGCGTTCGAGAATCCTGAGTTCTATCGTGCCCAAGCGATGAGGCTGCCCACCTACGACAAACCACGGGTCATCGCATGCGCCCAGGAGTTCGATGCACACGTGGGCCTACCACGGGGCTGCCTGGATGAGCTCAGCGAGATCATCCAGGGCTACGGGTCTCGGTTGGAGGTCACTGACGAGCTCGCTCTTGGTGTGCCGATCCTCGCGCGCTTTGCCGGCACGCTGCGCCCCGAGCAGCGCCGGGCGGTCAAGGCGCTACTCGGGCACGACGATGGCGTACTGAGTGCTGAGAACGCTTTCGGCTAGACTGTGGTTGCGGCCAAGATGATCGCCGAACGTGGCGTAAACACGCTGGTACTTGTGCACCGCCGCGAGCTCATGGAGCAGTGGCGAGAACGGCTCTCCACCTTCCTTGAGATGACGGGCGAGATAGGGGTCATTGGCGGAGGCAAGAGGAAGCCGTCGGGGAGTATCGACGTCGCGGTCATGCAGTCGCTCGTGCGTCGCGGGCAGGCCGACGCGATCGTCTCGGAGTATGGGCAGGTCATCGTGGATGAGTGCCATCACGTGTCGGCGTTCAGCTTCGAGGCGATACTGCGCGCGGTCCACGCCCGCTATGTGTTGGGGCTCACGGCCACGCCGGTTCGCAAAGACGGTCACCACCCGATCATCACGATGCAGTGCGGCTCGATTCGCTTCAAGACGAGTCCCAAGAAGCAAGCCGCAGCTCGGCCGTTCGAGCATGTTGTGAAGCCGAGGACCACGTCGTTCGGGGTGAGTGCGCTTGCGGCCGACGGCATCCAGGAGGTCTACCGGTTGCTGGCCGAGGATGGGGACCGCAACGCCCAGATTGTCGAGGACGTTGTTCAGGCCGCGCGCGCCGGGCGCTCATCACTTGTTCTCACCGAGCGAACG
>JAQIBK010000255.1 GCA_027859125.1 Actinomycetota bacterium
ATCGACGACTCGAGCCTGGGGTGTCGCCCGGTAGATGGTCGCATGGCAGACACCCACCCACGAGTCCTCCAGGCCGAAATCGGACGTGAAGCAGATGATGGGGATCATGCGCACCTCCCGTGCGGACGCTCTCCCTGACTATACCCGGTGTGCCGGGTCGGCTGCCGGGTGGCACGGGAGTCGTCATCGAAGCCTGGGGAGATGAAGAAGGGACCCTCACCTATCGGCGAGTCTGAGAGTACGGCCGGTCTACGTCTCCTCGAGCGGGAAGATGCAGGAGATCGAGTCCCTGTTCACGGCGATGTACTCGGGCTCGTACACAAGCTTGTCGTCCGCCAGAGAGTAGATCTTGGCTTCCGTCACCGCCAGGAAATCCTTCGTCTTCGAGTTCAGCGCATCGGTCAGCCGGCTTCCCATGAGGACGTGGAGCGTCCCTTCGATGCGGAACATCTCTGTGACGATCATGACCCTCACGACGTCCTTGTTGGTATACATCCGAGCCCCCTAGGGGAATACGCGGTACGTCCTGGGTCCCAAGATACCAGACGCGAGCCCGGTCCTCACGCTAAACCCGCCATTCGCTCCAGGACCGCCCGCGCGGATCCCGTGACCCAGAGTTCCGCCGCCGTGAGGCAAAATGACAACACGATGGGCAGCCACGCCTGCCGCAGTCGGTCGTAACGGTTCTCGAACGGTGGCAAGAGGCACACGATGGCCAGGTTCACGGCGGAGAACGTGAACAGGATGCCCGCGGCCACAAGCACCGGATAGACCACGCCCAGCACGGGAAGGACCCAGCTGACGAGCACGAACAGGAGCGGCACCGTCACGAGCCACACGATCGCCTCGCTCCCGCGCCCGAGTACCCGCTCCGGACCGGGCCTGCGCCATAGCTGCCCGTTGAGGATCGGGGCGAACGCCAACGTCAAGCTGTACCCGGCGAGGATCCCCGTGATCAGACGGATGTCGTTGGTGGTCTCCCTGAGGCCGGCATAGGACGACACGCCGTCGAGCGCCATGGCGCCCAGGAACGCGAGACCGACCAGCACGAGCCACAGCCGCGGCGTCTCCTGCGGCCTGCGGCCTCTCGAGACGACGGCGATCACCAAGAGTGAGACCGCGAACCCCAGGTATATCCCCGTGTCCCGGGCGCACACGGGGACCTGCACGCCCCCGCCGAAGAACGAGCGCTCCGGGAGTTGGTGACAGAGACCGAAGCCGAGCCAATGCAGAAGCTCTTCGAGCATCGGTCCACCTCCGGTGAGAGAAAGGCAGGCCCGGCGACCGCCATGCCTGCCTCGATTACGTGGATGGTCGGGACGGCGGGATTTGAACCCACGGCCTCTGCGTCCCGAACGCAGCGCTCTACCAAGCTGAGCCACATCCCGACGAGGCGAAATGATACACGTTCGAAGCTCGCAGGGCAAAAGATTCCTGGCTTGCGAAAACCGCACAATGAAAACAGGGCCCGATCCACGAATGGACCGGGCCCTGCATCAACGCATCGTGCATGAAGTACCTAGTTGTTCAGATACTTCTGTGCCTCGCGAACGTGGCAGTAGGAGCAGTAAGTCTCCTCGTGACACTCGAAGCACGCAGCAGCGCCAGTCTCTTTGACGGTGTCTGGGTGGGCATTGACCCAACGCAGCGCTCCCGTGTACTCGTGGTGGCAGCTGTCGCAGAACACCTGCTGGTGGCAGGTCGTACATACAGGCTTCGTGAGCGAGCCATCAGCCAAGCCAACCTGATGCTCTCCGCCGTCATCCTTGGAGCCGAACTCGCCGGGATGCGGCATTTCGAGCTTGTGACAGCCCGTGCAGAAGGCCGCCGTTGGGCCACCTTCACCGTGACAATATGTGCAGTTCTCCGGCTGCGCCGTGTATGCGGCCGGGTGTCCCGCAGGTGTACTGAGTGCTGGACGCGTGGTCCAACCAGCAGCAGTGTGCGACGTCGGCACGACCTTGGTCGACGTATGGCAACCGTTACAGTAATCCTTCACGTGACACTTCGCGAAGCATTCTGTAGCACCGTTCTCAGCGATCACGCCTGCGTGAACACTGGTCCACGGAGTACCGTCGACGGCACCCTCATGGTGACAGTCGCTACATAGCTCCTTGAACGTATGGCAGTTGGCACATACAGCCTGATTCGTAGCGCCGGTTGTGGCATGGCGCTCAGTGAACTCATCCGGGTGCGGCATTTCCAGGCTGTGGCAGCCCTGACAGAATGCAGCGTTCGGACCGCCCGAACCGTGGCAGACTTCGCAAGCCGTGATCTCGGCGCGAGCAGCCTCAGCATGTACCCCGATCTCAGCAGCAGGCTTGCGCAGCCAGTCGCCGGCACCGTGGGACGTGGGGACGGGATTCAGAGCCGTGTGGCAGTCAGAGCAGAAGGCGACCTCGTGGCATACCTCGAGACAACCGGCAACGCCATTGGCGGTCACAGCCGACGCATGCTGCGTCTGCCATACGACTGCCGGATCGTAGTCCCAATCACCCTTGGTGCCGTGGTGGCAGCTATCGCAGAAAGAAGTCTCCTCGGGGTTGTGACACAGAACGCACTTGTCGAACTTCTCAGCAGCTACTGCTGGGTGCGTCGCGTCGTCCACGTTCCCGAAGTCTGCGGTGTGCGGCATCTCCATGCCATGACAGTTCACGCAGAACTGATCGATGACGTGACAGGTGCTGCAGTAGTTGACTTCGTCTACGGTAGGCAGAGCATGAAGATCGACTCCGTCACCCTCGGCAGCCTCGGTCTCCTCAGTAGCGTGCTCTTCCTCGGCTGGTTCCTCGGCGTGAGCATCTTCCTCAGCCGCCTCACCTTCCGTAGCCTCCTCGATGCCGAACTCGGCACGAGCCATCTCAGCGTGACCGCCGGGATAGAAGTCGCCCTCGAAGTGACTGTCGGGCTTGAGCTCGAAGTCAGGTGAGTGACAAGCCCTGCACTCGCCTGGTGCGAGTGCGTCCTGCTCCAAGCTGTGACAGCGGAAGCAAGCGGTCATCTCCATGAAGTCGTTGTGACCCACATTGAGCTCACCGGACTCGGGATCCGAGTTGATGAACACGATCGTGCCATCCTCGGTCTTCTCGTTGTGTGCAACGCGGTTGTGACACACCGTGCAGTGGACATCAGCCTCTTCATGCACGGCATGATCGATGATGATGCCCGGGCTTGCGGTGACCACTCTGTTGGAGGAGTGACACTGCGTGCACTGCTTGGAGCCCATCACGTGGCCGTCCATCGCCAAGTGCGAGGTGCCGTTCAGCGGGATCTCAAAGTTGTCTGTTACGGTCAAGTAGAGCTCGCCTAGGGCTTCCGCCTTGTGAAGGATGAAGGTGAATGGGTCTGCACTTACGGGCATATGGCACGCCATGCAGGAAACCTCCGAGTGCGACGAATTGTCATACGCCGTGATCGTGTCGTCCTGGACCTTGTGGCACGCCTCCGAGCAGAACCAGTAGCTTGATGTCACCCCCAATGCAACTATCATGACCCCAGCCAGCATCAAGACGGCAGTTCCCGTCCAGATGATGTACCGAGGCCTGCGGACCGGATCCTTGAATCCGGCCAGGGAGATTCTGGCCATACACATCGCTCCTTGCTATGTCGATTCCCCAATATGCACACATGACGATGACGGCACAGGCCGCCCAACGTGTCTACGATATCGGAACACCCTGTACTGGTTCAACAACATTCCGACATCGAATACCACTATTTACTGGATTCGTCGCCCGAGCCCGCCCTCCTGTATGTCAAATATGAGGACCTTGGGCGACTCAACGAAGCGAGAGAATGACTGAGACCTCGACCGGGGCGTCAACAGGGAGCCGTGCAACCCCAACTGCTTCGCGCGCATGCCGACCACGATCACCGAACGCACCAAGCAGAACGTCGCTCGCACCGTTGATCACGGTGGGCTGAGACGTGAACCCATCAGCAGAGGCGACATACCCAGTGACCTTGACCACTCGAGTCACATCTTCCAGATCACAGACCGTAGAAGCTGCAGACAGTGCATTCAGTGCTGCTTGTCTCGCACACTCATAAGCTGTCTCGGCGCTGACATCGGAACCCACAAGACCGCTCGCAAATAGCCGTCCTTCGCGAACTGGAAGCTGGCCCGAGGTGTACACGGTGTCGCCATCACGAACCGCAGGCACGTATGAACCGACAGCAGTCGCGGGCTCCGGAACCACCAGACCCATTGAGGCAAGGCGCGAAGTGACCGACATGTCCGCCGCCTACCTGGTGATGATGTTGTCGGCGAGCTGATTGAGCTCCGTGATGACCGCCGAGATCTGACGCGATGTCTCCGCCGCCTGCTGGCTGACCTGCGCGACCTCTCTCATGGATATGACGACCTGGTCAGAGGCCGTGCGCTGTTGCTGGGTGGCTATCGAGATCTGTTTCGCCGAATCTGTGGTCTCCTCGACCTGACTCACGATCTTGTCAAGCGAGTCCGCGGTGCGTCCGGCGAGCAGTTTGCCTTCGTCGACTTTCTTTGCAGCGCGCTCAGTCGCCATGATGAGCGACGACGTGGATGCCTGAATCTCACGGACAACGCGACCGATCTCCTGCGTCGACTCGGTGACCGAGTCCGCAAGCTTGCGTATCTCCTCAGCCACGACAGCGAAGCCCTTGCCCGCTTCGCCGGCGCGCGCAGCCTCGATCGCTGCGTTCAGGGCGAGGATCTTGGTCTGCTCTGCGATGTCATCGATGATGACCAGCACGCGGCCGATCTCCTGGCTTCGCTCGCCGAGCGCAAGAATGCGGTCCGATGAAGCCTGCGTTGACTGACGAATCTCCTCGATGCCGTCAGAGGTGTCCGCAACGGACTGCATTCCCTCCTCGGCGCTAGCGAGTGTGCGCTCGGCAACAGCGACAACGGAAGATGAGTTGTCCGCTATCTGCTTGGAGGTCTGGGCCAGCTCCTCGACCGTTGCCGAGGTCTCAGTCACAGCTGCCGCCTGCTCGGCTGCGCCGGACGCCTGCTCTTCTGTGGCTGTGAGGACCTCTGACGTCAAGGCACGGATATCGTTGTTGATCGTCCCTGACTGACGGAGCATCGAAGTGACCTCACCGAACAGACGAAAGAGCTCGGTACGCTGCTCTTCAAGACCGCTCGTGTCGTTTAAATCGAGACCCAGACGATCCTTGGCCGCCATTAGAACACCGAGCATGAGTTTCTCCGACGTGCGCATGGCGACCGTGTAGCAGAACAGTCCGAGACCTACGCCTGCGAGGACACACATGAACCAGAAGATGATGGAGGACGTCGCGTCCTTGGATTCGACGAACAGACCTGCCATCAGTGGAAACGCCAGACCGATGGCAAGACCTGAGGCGACCATCACCGATAAGAGGCGTCTACTGGTGACACCAATTTGAACGTTCTCGCTCACCGTGTTCCTCCCATCGTTCACTCCTGAACCAGACTCATAGTATCAGTCAGAGCGGAGAGCTGACATACCCTTGCGGGCATATACCCCATGGGGTATAATCCGTATTGCGTCGCTTCTGGCGCATGGATCACTGTTCCTGACTCAACGTCTGACCATGACAGGAGTTAAACGAATGAGTACGATTGCAATAGACAATACACGCTGCGACCGTTCCCCGGGTTGCCCGTCACGACGCGTGTGCCCTCAGGGCGCAATCGTCCCGGTCGAAGGTGGCCACTACCCCGGCGCCCACGGCTATCGGGTCATCGAGGATCGCTGCACTGGCTGTGGGATCTGTGCGCGTGTGTGCGCCGGTGGCGCAGTCTCAATTGGATAGGATGGGACATATGAGCGAATCAGTCATCACCATTGAGGTATTCGATCTTCCCTCTGCAGCCTCGTGCTACAGCGGTGGTTGAGGTCCGTCCTGGTCTCCGGAGGAGATCACACAAATCGTTCGCTCTGAGGTTGAGAAGCGTTTCGGGGACGCCGCCACAGTCAGTTACTACGACATCAAGAACCCTGAAGTGAAGGCAGCACACCCGGAATTGATCGCCGACATGGAGAAACGCGGTCTGCTCTATCCTGTCACCGTGATGGACGGAGTCCCCGTCTACGATGGTGCCGTGTCGTATCCTGCGATTCTGCGAGCTGTGCAGAACAAGCTCGCGAAAACAGAGACGGCAACGGCCAACTAGCTTTCGTTCAGATCGAACACAACCGATGAGCTGGTCCCCACACGGGGATCGGCTCATCGCTCGTTGGGGCCCACCCTGTCCATGAACAGGCCGACGAGACCCACTTCCATGAATCGATCCCATGCCGCCGGAGCCGCCGACGTGGACTCCTCATCCAGGCCCCTGTCGTACCGACGCCTCGCTCTGGGGTCTGACAGCACAGTGTAGGCGGCGTTGATGCGTTGCATCTTGTGCGTCGCCGCCTTCTGCGAGCCTCCCCCGGCACGATCCGGGTGGTACTTCATGCTGAGCGCCCGATACGCCTTGTCAATGACCTCCGGGTCGGCGTCACGATGAACCTGCAGAGTCGCGTAGTGATCCATTGGTCTCCTAGTGTCGTTCGCAGGTCTCCGACGGAATGAGTGCAGGCTCGAGATAGATCTCGACAACATTCGGACAGTTCGAGTTGGCCAGAAGCATCGTGTCCTGACAGATCTTGACGAGCATCGCCTGACCGGTCGCCTGAAGCTCCTCGGATTCAACTGGCACGGGCGTCACGGGCGCCTTGCGCTGAGCCAACGCCGATGACATGTAGCCCGCCCATATCTGCGCCGGGAAACTGCCGCCCGTAACACGGATGCCATGCACATCGGTCATGTCCACCTGACCCTCACTGTACCCGACCCAGACCGCGGTCGAGAGGTCGCCCGCGTAGCCGACGAACCACGCATCTCTCCACGATTGAGTCGTACCGGTCTTGCCGGCTGCCCACTCATCGATCCGGGCCGCACCGCCGGTACCCACCTCGATCACATCATGCAACATGAGTGATGCCTGCGTCGCAACACCTTCTGTCAGAACTCGCTCGGCGCTGTACACCGACTCGAACAACAGATTGTCCGAGTCATCGGTCACACGCAATATGGCCGTTGGCTCCACCCGCAGACCCGTCGTGGCGATCGTCCCATATGAGGATGCCATTTCCAGTGGCGACACTCCAGTCGTGAGACCCCCGAGGGCGATTGCGGGGTTGGGCTCAAGCGGACTGGTTATGCCCATCTTCTGAGCTGTGACAACTACGTCCTCAGCCCCCACTAGCATGATCAGGCGCGCATAGACGGCGTTGACAGACCAGTTGGTCGCAGCCCTCAGGGTCAGCGTGCTCGCCGCGAAACTGTTCTCGTAGTTCTCAACATGCCAAGTCCCGTCCTTGACCTCAACGCTGTAAGGGGCGGCCGAGAATACCTGCTCGGGGCGCACGCCTTCCTCCAAAGCGCGTACCAGGACGAAGGGCTTGAACGCCGATCCCGGCTGGCGCCTCCCCTGCACCGCAAGGTTGAACTGATTCACGGAGAAGTCGCGTCCGCCGACCATGGACACGATGTGACCGGTCGAGTGCTGGATGGACACCACTGCGACCTCTGGATCATCGGCCAGATTCAGAACCGAATGCGCAGCTGACTCCGCCTGACGCTGGAGCGCAGGTTCGAGAGTCGTATAGACCCGCAATCCACCCTTGAACACTTCATCGGCGCCGAGTCGATCGATGAGGTCCTGTTTCACGTACTCCACGAAATAGGGAGCCACCTCGGCTATCTCGGCGGGCGGCGCGATCTCGAGTGCGTGGCTGCGAGCCGCCGTCTCTTCGGCCCTAGTGATGTACCCGAGCTGACGCATCTTGGCCAACACGACATCACGCCGCTCCTGGGCCTCCTCCGGATCCTCGATCGGCGAGTATCTGCCCGGCGACTTGATGATCGCGGCGATGAGCGCAGACTCATGGAGTTCCAGCTCAGAAGCGGCCTTGCCGAAGTAACGATTGGCCGCGCTCTCGACCCCATAGCTTCCGTGGCCGAAATACACGAGATTGAGGTACGTCTCGAGTACTTCCTCTTTGTCCGCCTTGCTCTCGAGCTCGTAGGCCAGCAGGGCTTCGCGGATCTTGCGCGTCATGGTGCGCTCTCCGTCGGTGAACAGGATCTTGACGAGTTGCTGAGTTATGGTGCTTCCGCCTTGTCTGACATCACCAGCCTCGGCGTTGATGGAGAATGCGCGCGCGATCGCTCGTAGATCGACCCCGTTGTGCTCGTAGAATCTCTCATCTTCGATTGCCACGACCGCATGCTGCAGCGCCAAGGGCATATCTGCGAGAGGGACGACGGTACGATCCTGCTCACCATGCCATTCGGCGAGAACGGACCCATCGGATGCGTACACCACAGATGTTCGTGGCGCTTCAAGAGCAGTGGGGTCCACCTCCAGATCAGGCAAGGTCTCACTGAGTCGGAACATGTACACCCCGGCGACGAGGAAAACCAGCAGCAGTCCCGCGAGCACACCCGCGAGAACCTTGAGTGCTGTAGTGAAACGGTTGGCAAGTGGCACGGATGCCCTCCAACGGAAAGGTCGAGTACACTCGTTCAAATGCAAACACCGCACCGAGATTCGCCGATGAACCCGACGCCCGAGCCGATGGAACGAGTACGACGCGATGTTAGCACGCCATGAGCATGTCGAGAGCGGCGTACGTCAGACCTTCTCAGGTCTCTGGCGCACGTGGCGCCTCTTGCTCACCATGGTCATCCGACAGGGCGGCTCTACGGCACGCTTGGCCGGCGAGGAGGTCTCAGGCCGAACCGCAACGGCGGTCCAAGCCGCTGGCGAGACGATCTCGGTCGCACGCGACCCTCTCAATGCTGACATGGCACGCGCCACCCGGGTCGCCTCTTGGACCGGTCTCGCAGCTGTCGGCCTAGGTGCCGGGCTGAGAGTCCTCCTCGGAGCGCTTGCGGGCCATCTAGGCGCAGCCGTTCTCGGTGGAGCGACAACCCTGATATGGGCTTTGGCTCGCCTTCTCCTGATGCGATTCGCCCCACATGCACGGGAGGGTGAGCGTTCGATAATGGTCACGTCATGGGGCATCGGTCTGCTCCCATATCTGATTGCCGTATCCGGGAGCGCTCGTACGATCGCATGGGTCGCCAGCGCTTGGCTGACCAGAAGAACAGCGATAGCCGCAGGCATCGATGAGCGCCGAGCAAATCACCATGTGATGATCGCCTGGGGTGTTCAGGCCGGTTTCTATGTCGCGGGCTGGTTCGCCCAGAGCGCGGGGGTACTGGTCCTCGGGTCACTTGGCTAGACGTTAGACAGCAGCGATCTCCTCGACACGTCCTGCGCTTCGCTCAGCTATGAGCACTCCGACGATGACCAGCACGGCGCCGATCAACTGAACGACGGTGAGCCTCTCCCCCAAGAACAGACTGGCGAGAAATATCGTGAACACCGGCTCAGATGTGGACACGATCGAAGCTTGTCCGGCGCCCAGAGAGCTGATTCCGCGCATGTATAGGACCACCGCGGCGACTGTCGGCACCGCTACCAGCGCAAGGACGTACACCCAAGCCTCTACGCTCCAGCTGACCGGCGAAAGGTTCACCCCCGACACTAGAGCGATCACAGCCATGAAGACCGAGTTCGTCGCGAACAAGTACATCATCATAGCGATTCTGGAACGACCCGGAAGCCACCGATGTAACAAGATGGTGAAGACAGTGTAGCCAACCGCGGCACCCAACCCGAGCAGAATCCCGATCGCGCTCACACCTGTTCCCGAGAATAGCCCGAGTACCAGAACGGTACCCGCAAAGGTCGCGACCACTCCAGTGAGCTTCCCGCGGGTGAGCCGCTCACCGTTGATGACGCGTTCAACCACCACGACCATCGCTGGGTATGTGTAGAGCAGCACCGCCACAACGGACGCATCAGCGAACTTGAGCGCATGGAAGAAGCACATGGAAGCTGCGCCGTATCCAAAGACACTGACAACGACGTAGCGAGCGAGATCGGATGCAGAGACTCGCAGTGCGCCGGGATTCGTTATAGCCAGATACCCGGCCAGCGCCAGCGCGGCCACAGCAAAACGCCACACGAGAAGAGGCATTGGCTCGGCGCCCGCTCTGTAGGCGAGACTTGTGATGATGGCGAGCGTACCGAAACACGCGGCGGAGATCAGGACAGCAATCAGTGCCGAACGTCGCAGCAAGGAACTCCCCTTCCAACCAACAAGCCTCATGTGAGTGAGTACAGTGTCACCTTGGCGGGAACGCGTCAAGTTGTGCATGATAGACTGCGCTGCGACCAAGATGGGAGCGAAGGAGGT
>JAQIBK010000243.1 GCA_027859125.1 Actinomycetota bacterium
GCGAGGTCAACGTTCTCGACCCCGACCTCGTGATCGTGCCGGGGGACCTGACCGCCAACGGCTACCGCGACGAGTTCCTCGAGGCCCAGGAATACCTGGGGTGCATCAAGTGCGAGAACGTCATCGTCATCGCCGGCAACCACGACTGCCGCAACGTGGGATACCTGCACTTCGAGGAGATCTTCGGGCGCAGGTACCACGAAGCTGAGTACCCCTTCAAGGTGGCCGAGGGCGGCGCCGTCCAGGAGCGCATCAAGGTGGTGGCCGCCGACTCGAACAAACCCGACCTCAACGACGGGGAGCTCGGCCGTGACAAGTACGGATGGATCAAGCAGCAGTTCCAGGACCCCGAGCCGTTCAAGCTGTTCGCCCTCCACCATCATCTGGTGGGCATCCCCGAGACCGGACGGGAACGCAACATCCTGCTCGACAGCGGCGACGTGCTCGAAGCGCTGTCCTCCGTCCAGGTGGACCTGGTGCTCGCCGGACACCGGCACGTCCCCTATGCGTGGGCGGTCGACGGGATGCTCATCGTGACCAGCGGGACGTGCGCTACCTGGCGTACCCGTGGGACGAAGCCGCCGTCATACAACATCATCCGCGTCACGCACGACGACATCACGGTCACCATGCGCGACCTGGCCCACGAATGCGACGTCGTGCACGCCTTCAGTCGTCGGCACGCCCCACGCGAGAGCTGACAGGTCTCGTCTAGGCCTCCGGACGCCCCAGGCGGTCACGCAACATCCACGTGGCGGCGAGCGTGGCCACGAACATCGTGATGCCCATCCACAGGAAGAACGCGATGATGTCCGGTCCCGAGTTGAAGACCGGGCTGTCCGGATGGAACTCCATGGGCGTAGTGAGCAGCAAATACCAGAGCAGGACCGCGATCCCCACGTCCATCGCGGCGGTGAGCCGCCACCTGTGCAGGATGAGGTCGAGCGCGAACACGAGCAGCGCGCCGATCATCACCCAGAACGTCATGCGCAGACGCGGCTCGTCCCATTTGATGCCACCCCAGATCATCCGCATGGACTCCACGCCCATCCACGTATTGAGCGCCCAGAGCCCGAGCGACACGTAGCGGAATGCGCTCGCCCACCGATAGGGCGACTCATCCCCGCGTACGAGGTAGAAGGCGGCGAAGGCAGCCGCAAACGAGAAGGTGGCCAGGTTGACCCAGGTCAGAGCCCCATGGAAGTAGAGCAAGCGCACGACGGGGCCGAGCGTCTGGTCCTCCGGCGAGAGCGCCACAAGGACAGCCGTGATCAGGGCCGCCACGATGAGCACTCCGGCCTTCAGCCGGCTCGCGGGCATCTTCTCGACGGGCATGGGTCCTCCTTGCACGCGGTCAGTCGTCGAACGCCGACAGCATGGAACGGTAGCCACGGTCGAGCTGCTCGAACGTGAACGGGTCGGGCGGGGCGTGGTAGTCGAACGTGAAACGCTTGATGATGGGATCTGTGAACTGCTCCTGGACGAACGAGACCGAGGTCGCGAAGTCGAGCAGGGGGTCGTTGACGCTCATACCGAAGAAGCACGGCTGAGTATAGGGTCCCGCGATGTCGTCGGTCTCCACGCTGAGCACCTCGCGGACCTGACTGAGCAGCACGTCGAGCGTGGCGGGCGGGAACCCCAGCAGGCGAGCGCGCAGATCTGCATTGGTCTCGTACTTGCCCACTACCGTCATGAACCACACGAGCGCGTCGACCGTGCGCTCGTCGTGCATCAGCTTGAGCATCCCGTTCTTGGCCTTGGGGTTGCGGAGTGTGCCGACGGTGGCCTTGAGAGCGAGCAGTTTCGCCCTGGAGTGACGCAGGCCGAGATATGAGACAAGAGGCGACAGGAGGACCACCTTGTCCACCCGGTCGCTCAGGCGTTGGAGCGTCTTGAACGTGAGGACGCCGCCGAAGGAGAACCCCATGAGGATGAAGCGGTCCAGGCCCAGGTGGTCGGCGAGCTGTTCCACGCTCTCGGCCACCAGCTCGCTTGAGAACGGCTGATCGAACGGCTCGCTCCCGCCGTGTCCGGGGAGTTCGAAGAAGTGCGTCCGATAGCCCTGCCCTAGGAACTGCACGAACGGTAGCCAGTCCTTGATCTCGGAGATCGTGGCCGGGACGATGATCATGGGATCGCCCTCTCCGCATCGCACGTAATGCAGCCGCGTGAGCGGGAGGTCGGCGAAGTGGCAGGAATGCTTCGGTGGGGTCATGCCCACGCGTCCGCCACTAGAGGGACTCCAGCTCGCGGGCGGCACGCGCCAGGGCATCCCGCTGGAGCGCGTAGTGGACCCACTGGCCCTTCTTGCGCGATGTCACGAGACCGGCGTCCATGAGCTGCCGCATGTGATGCGAGATGGTCGAGGCCGCCAGGCCGAGACGCTCGGAGAGCTCGCACGCGCAGACCTCGCGTGACGTGCAGCACCCCTGGGCGTCACCGTGGCTCTCGCCCAGGATCCTCAGGATCTCCCGTCGCGTCTCGGAGGCCAGGGCCTTGAAGGCGAGGTCGAGATCGACCGGGATCTTCTCGATCGTCTTTGCGTCTTGGCCCATCACCGGCTCCTCGGGCTCTTCGGGCTTGTCGCGTGCTCGGGCACCAGTCTACCGCCCCGCGTCCCACTCGTCCCGTCCGCGTGCCGATAGCTGAATCGGATGCCTGTCCCCGAACTGAGGCTCGCATGGTCACCACGATCCCGCGATATGTGGAGCGGATACGCCCCAAGCGAGCGCGCGGAGTCGGTCCCCGCCTCGAGCGGGCGTTGACAGCATGGATTCACCCGAACCACGCTCAAATGAACTGCTAGGCAAACAGTTCTCTGTAGACACCGTCTCTGTTCACGAGTTCCTCGTGAGCCCCTGCTTCGGCGACCCTGCCTCGATCTAGGACCACGAGTCTATCGGCAGACAGTATTGTTGACAGTCTATGAGCTATCACCAAGGTCGTTCGTCCCTTTCGCAGGTGCTTGAGCGCTCTCTGAATGTCATGTTCGTTCTCGGTATCCAGATTCGAGACGGCCTCATCGAGAACCAGTATCGGCGCGTCTCTCAAGATGGCTCTAGCTATCGCGATTCGCTGTCTTTGACCACCGGAGAGTTGTGCTCCCTTCTCGCCCGTGATGGTGTCGTACCCATCCGGCAAAGCACTGATGAATTCGTGAGCCAGTGCATGTCTTGCTGCGACTTCAACCTCTTTGTCGCTCGCATTGGGGCTGCCAAGCTTGATGTTCTCGCGGATCGTCGTATTGAAAAGGTAGACTTCCTGAAGGACCGCGGACGTTGTGTTTCTCAGACTCTCCAGGGATACGTTCTTTATGTTCCTTGACCCTATCCTTATCTCTCCAGTTCTCACATCCCAGAAGCGCAACAGCAAGTTGATGCAGGTGGACTTGCCTGCGCCGGAGTGCCCGACCAGCGCGACCGTCTCGCCAGTATGGACCTTGAAAGAAACACCTTTGAGGGCATCGTCGCCATTGTCCCCATAAGAGAAGCTGACATCGCTGAACTCGATGTCGAATCCGAGATCTTTCATGTCTGCGCG
>JAQIBK010000286.1 GCA_027859125.1 Actinomycetota bacterium
GCAATAAGCAATAACAGAGAGATGAGCTGTGTATCCATATCGACTACCTCCAGATTACGTTGCAGCGCATCCGATTCGCGCAGAAGCAACGGTATTGTTCACGACGCAACATCATATCATTGACGCGCCTGCCGACGAGGCGCTGTGACGAAAAGTGCTAGAAGTCATCCGCTCCGGGACCGTCCATCCACTCCTGAAGGAATGCGCCATACGTCCCGTCCTGGATCGCGAAACGGGCACGAGATGTCAGATCCAGCAGGAAATGCAGGTTGTGGACGGAGAGGAGCATGGGTCCGAGCATCTCCTTCATGACAACAAGATGCCGCAAGTAGGCGCGCGAATAGTTGCTGCACGTGGGACATGTGCACGACGCGTCGAGCGGGCCGAAATCGCGCGTGTACTTCGCATTCTTGAGGTTCATTCGACCCGTGGAACTGAACGCCGTACCTGTGCGAGCGGTTCGCGTGGGCAGGACACAGTCGAACATGTCCACGCCCAGCGCGATAGCCTGAAGGATCGTGGTGGGATTGCCGACCCCCATGAGGTAGCGGGGTTTGTCCGCGGGCATGGCCGCGGTGACGGGCGCGAGCGATTCGAGCATGAGATCGTGCGGTTCGCCGACCGAGTATCCGCCGATCCCGTAGCCAGGGAAGTCGACGTCGACCGTGCGCTCGATGCTCTCCTGCCGCAGATGGTCATGGACGCCGCCTTGTACGATACCGAAGAGCGCCTGATCCTCGCGTGTGTGCGACTCCTTGCATCGAGCTGCCCACAGAGCGCTGCGCCTGACAGCTTCCGCCACCTGGGGCTCCTCGGCCGGGTATGGCGGGCACTGATCGAGCACCATCGCTATGTCGGCACCAAGATCCTGCTGAACGGCCATGTTGTCCTCGGGACTCCAGAAGTGCCACTTGCCGTCCACGATCGAGCGGAACTTCACGCCCTCGTCGGTCAGCTTGAGTGTGTCGGCCAACGAGAAGATCTGAAAGCCGCCGGAATCAGTGAGTATCGCGCGGTCCCAGTTCATGAACGCGTGCAGGCCGCCGGCATCGCGCACGATGTCTGCACCGGGACGCAGGAACAGATGGTAGGTGTTGGCGAGCAGTACCTGCGCGCCGATCTCGTGGAGTTGCGGAGTGGTCACGCCCTTGACCGTGCCGCGCGTGCCGACTGGCATGAACACGGGCGTCTCAACGGGCCCGTGGGCGGTCTGGAATGTGCCTCGGCGCGCGGATGTCGTTGGATCCGTGGCATGAAGTGTGAAGTCGAAGAGTGTCATGCGCCGATTCTAGCCCATGCGAGCGAGTCTCACAGTCGCGAGTTGGGGAAGCAACTCACAGGTCACCTGCGCTATGCTTGTGATGCACCGAAGCGCCCTCGTCGGCCCCAGGGCAAGCAATGTGAACCATCCGGCCGAGCGAGGCGTCCTATGGGGAGTGACATGGTCGCACACACTGCATCAGATGAAGCGGCTCTCATAGCTGCCGCAAAAGTTGGTGACGCGGACGCCTTCGAGGCTCTGGTTCGCGCTCACGCCGATGCCGTATATGGTCATGCGCTCCGCTTCTTTGGCGACACTGGCACAGCCGAGGACGTTGCGCAGGAGGTGTTCGTGAAGGTCTTTCGCTCAATAGGCGGCTTCGATGGCGACGCGGCGTTCTCCACGTGGCTCTTCCGTGTGACCCGAAACGTCTGCCTTGATACCTTTCGCAAAGGAAAGCGTCGACCGACACCCATGGACCCCATCGACTTGGCGGGCCAATCAAGTCCCGGGGACCTCGCCGATGACATCGCACTTTCGGCATCACTGGAGAAAGCCCTACAGGGACTCGCTCCCGAGGATCGGGACGCATTCAACTCTGTGACCCTTTTCGGACTGACCTATCCTGAGGCCGCCGCGATCCTGGCTGTGCCGGTGGGCACGGTGAAGTCGCGTGTCTTCCGTGCACGACGTTCGCTCATCGCGACGCTCGGACTGAACAAGGGGGGTGCCGTTTGATGGACTGCATTCACACACAAGAGATACTGTCGCAGGCGGCCGACCGCGCCCCCGTTGACGCCGAGATCCTCCAGCAGGCCAAGATGCATTGCTCCGAGTGCGCGGAGTGCTCTCGCTTCGTGCGCGCACTCACCCGCTTGCACAAGGCGCCAAAACCTCGCATGGCACCCGACGCGCTCGAAGCTCTTGTGAAGCGGGCTCGCCTCGAAGCAGAACGATTCGAAGTCTCCCTGGCCCATGAGCAGGCACTGAGCATCGACGACAACACCGAGTCTGGACCGGAAGCGGCGGCCCTCGCGGCTCTCGCTGCCCTGAAGACCCGGGAGGCTGCAGAACGACCCAAGTCAATGTGGAGCAAGCTCTCTGAGATACCGATGCGCCAACAGGCCATCATCGGCAGTGCTGTGGCGGCCGCGATCATCGTGGTCGGCATCGTGTCCGTGGCCGGAATGAGTTATCTGCTGACACCCACAGGCACCCAGACCGCGAGCTTGGACGAAGTCTCCGATGAGTCCATGACTCGGGGCGTGGATCTCCAGGAGGAGTCGGGAGCTGCCGAGCAGGCACCCTCGATAGTCCCGGATGGTACGGAGTTCGACTACTTGGCTGACTCAGGCACACCCGTTTCCAGCTTCGTGATGTTCGATGGATGGGTCTACAGCTCGGGGCGTCAGCAGGATGTGAATTTAGCGGACTTGGAGATCACGGGCGATCTTCGCAGCGATCTTGGCACGGAACAAGATCAATCACGCCCGGTCTGGTCATCAGGCGACCCGCTTGTCATCTATGTTCAATCCGACAGCGGCGAACTTCTTGGCTTCGACATGGAGACACGCAGGTTCGAGGGTGTGCGCTTCGGACTGCAGTCGGGGGATATCCCCTTGTTCGGTCAGTTGCCCACTCTGCCAGCGGGTATCCCCGACCCGATCAACGAGGACGGTTCCCCGACGTTCGCTTCTGCGGGCGTCGATGACGGCGGGGTGCAGATGTATCCCTTGATCGGCACTGACCCGTCACAGGGCTACGCGATCGCTCCATACACAACGGGCGTGAACGTGTCGGAGGGCAATCCCAACTGGACTTGGTGGATGCCCGCTCCTACAGAATGAGCATCGCATCGCCGAATGACAGGAAGCGGTAACGCTCCTGCATGGCGGTATCGTATGCGCGCATGATGAGATCGCGGCCGGCGAAGGCGCTCACCATCATGAGCAGCGTTGAGCGCGGGACATGAAAGTTGGTCACTACCGCGTCGACCGCACCGACCTTGAAGCCCGGCAGGATGTACAGATCCGTCGGCCCCTCGTGTGCGACCACGTTGCCCGTCGCGGGACTCCAGGCGCTCTCCAGTGCGCGAACTGACGTGGTGCCGATCGCAATGACGCGTCCACCGTGCTCACGCGCCCATTCGATATCCTGGACGGCGCGCGGCGGAACGCGAAAGTGCTCCGTGTGGATGACGTGATCCTCCGGGTCATCTTCTGAGACCGGGCGGAAAGTGTCGATTCCCACGTCGAGCTCGACCCGTGCAACCCGGGCTCCGACAGCCTCCAACCGCTCGACTAGCTCAGGCGTGAAGTGCAGGCCAGCGGTTGGCGCCGCGGCGCTGCGCTCATCACGGGCGAAAACGGTCTGATAGAGCTCCGGATCCTTGAGCTCGCGAGTGATGTAGGGCGGCAGCGGAACCTCGCCTATTCTACGCACGGTGCCAAGGAAATCGCCGTCAGTCGCCTTGAACTGAATCAGACGGCCACCTGAATCCGGCAGCGAATCGAGCACGAGTCCGGTCAGTGCGCCGGTGCCGCACACCAACTTGGCTCCCGGCTTGAGCCGACGACCCGGCTTGACCAGACACTCCCACGCACCCTCGTAGCGTTCGCGCAGAAGCAGGGCTTCTGCAGCGCCACCGGTCTCAGCCTTCTCGCCTTTGAGCCTGGCTGGAAGCACACGGGTCTCGTTGACGACCAGGACATCGCCCGAGCGCACATAGTCCGGCAGATCGCTGAAGACGCGGTGATCGATCTGTCCGCTTCCGCGATCGACGACCAAGAGGCGGCAGGAGTCACGCGGCTCAGCCGGGGACTGGGCTATCGAACCGCTTGGAAGCTCGTAGTCGAAATCGTCAGTGCGCACGTCACTCCCCATCCTCTGCCGTCCGCCGCGGGCGCGGCTGGCGCCAGTGTAGCGCAAGGCTCCGACATGTCGGAGCTGAAGGATCAGTCACTGTCGCCGAGAACTACGCGTTGCGCCAGCTTGGCCGCCTTGGCGGCCGCGCGCTCGGCACGCCGCCGGGTACGATCGGCGTCGGCTTCGATCTCGGACAGCAGACAGCCACAGTAGTTCTGCCGGTACATGCCGAGCTCGCGCGAACGACGTGTCGCATCCGCGTAGCGCTCGCGGAAGTCGTAGTGCAGATACTCGACGCCCGCTTGAGCTGCAGCACGACGTCCCTCGTCGGCGATCGCGTCGGCGTCTTGATATGGACTCACTGTCAGTGTGGTGGCGATCGCGTCATATCCCTTCGCGTGCGCCTCACGCGCGACCATTCCCAGCCGGAGCGCATAGCAGGCCCGGCAACGCTGCGCGGGCACGTCCTCAAGCCCGGCCACCGCGCGCATCCACTGCACCGGGTCGTACTCCATCACGGCGACCTCTATGCCTGCGTCGCGAGCATATTCCATCAACGTGTCACGCCTAGCACGGTACTCCGAAGCAGGGTGAATGTTGGGATTCGCATACGCCACGACCACGTCGTGCTCCCGTGCGATCGCATCGAACGGTTCCAGCAGACACGGTCCGCAGCACGCATGCAGAAGGATCTTCACGCCTTCTCGCCCCCGAGGATATCGCGCAGCTCGTCAGCAGCCTCAGATGAGATCGCGCCCACTTCCTCGGCCATCTCCGTTGCGTGTGCGTTGAGCACCTGATACGCCCGCCGATGAAAGACCGGGGCTGCCTCCAGAGCCGACATATGTGCGCGCACGGTGTCGACATCTCCCCTGCTCACGGGACCCGTCAGAGCTTCCTTGGGGCCGAACCTGCGAATGTTGAGCGCAGTGCCCGCCACAAGAGGCACGAGTGCACGCCTGGCCGTGCGCTCGTCGAACCCTGCAGACACAAGAAGGTCAGTCGCCATGTCCTCTACGGCGACGAAGCCGTTGGACGCCATGACAGCGGCTGCGTGGTATATCGGCCGGGCTTCATCGGCAACATCGATCGCGCTGCCACCCAGCGTCTCAACCACCGCGAGCAGCACTTCGCGCGCACCGTCGTCGGCGGTGAAACCGAACACTGAGCCGGGCAGGTCCTGAGTCGCGCGCGTGGCAGTGGCGAAGGACTGCATGGGGTGGATCGCGCCGACGTGTGCACCTGACTGGGCCGCTGCCGCCAGAACGCGCAGCCCGTGAGCGCCGCTCATGTGCGCCACGATCTGGCCTTGTCCGAAACCACCCTCGGCAGCGATCGCTGTCACGACAGACTCGATCACGTCGTCGGGAACAGTGACGAGAACCAGATCGGTTCCGCGTGCTGCTGCCGAACTGTCGGTATCAGGAGTGCCGCCGATGGTCAGTGCGGCCGCCTGTGCGGCCTGCAGCGTGCGCGCGGTGACGGCTCGCACGGGATAGCCCGCCTCGCGAAGCAGCGCGCCAACAGCCTCCCCCACGCGTCCGGCTCCGATTATCGCGACTGTGGGAAGTCCCATACGTGCCTCCGGTTCGAATATCTTCTCCATAGCTGAGATTCTACTCCCGTCAGCCGAGCAGCGCGGCCGCGACGGTGGCTGCGCCGAACAGGATGAAGACGACTCCTGAGATGCGGGTCAGGAGCCGTTCGGGCAGCTTGGCC
>JAQIBK010000294.1 GCA_027859125.1 Actinomycetota bacterium
CTGGCCCTCTTGCGGAGCGCCTCATCCGTGGCCTTCCTTTCGTTTCTCCGATCCTCGAGTTCACCCTGGAGACGCTGCAATTCCGCTTGATGGTGTTCTCGCAACTCCAGAAGTCGGGCATGCTGGTTTCCGAGCTCTCGAGTGCGCTGATCTCGCTGTGCTGCTCTCGACTCGGTGCGTTGTGCCTCTGTCACAAGCAGGCTGAGGTCGGCACGCCCATTTGTAAGCACTGGAACACCGAGAATTCTCTCGATTGCTTCCTTTATCTGGCGTCCCATATCACTCTCATCGCGCAAAAGCTCCTCATATTCCTGAAGGAGTTCCCCGTCAAAGAGAAAGAACCGAGACACCTTTTCCGGGAGTATTTGCGCCAACTCCAGTTGCATCTGTTCTGGCCCAAGAACGTCTCCTTCGCGACGAAGGAATGTCTCCTCAAGATAGTCGTCATCGCTTTGCGGGGTCGTCACACCTGGCCGAAGGCGACAATGGCGTGTCAGTTCGTAGGGGCGGTCACTATAAGTGAATTCTAGAATGACCTTGAATCCATACTCACCCGCTTCTGCGCTTTCCCAGTTACCCACCTTGTGAAGGGCAAGTTGCCTAGAACCACGCCCGATTACCTTCCCAAAGAACGCGTATCGAATAGCGTTGAGGAGAGTTGTTTTCCCCCGCATATTTTCGCCATAGACGATAGCCACACCGCCATCATCCGGTAGCTCAATCGACTGTTCGCCCTTAAAGGGGCCGAAGTTCGTGAGGCGAATTCTGGATATCTTCAGCACCTTCTACTCTCCTGTGGTGTTCAGGTGGGCTTCAATAAGTTCGCGGATACGGCGAATCGCCTCCTGGCGATTCTCGGGGCAATCTTCTTCGGTCGCGATGATCTCGGCAACGAGGTCCTCGGGCAGGTCAGGATACTTCTCCTGACGCAACCGCTGAATCGTGTCTCGCAGGTCATTCGTCGGTGTCATCGTCTTCCAAACCTCCCTGAACAAGGTTCTGCCAGTCTAGGCCAAAGCGCGCGGCAATACGTTCTAAATCGGTGATTGAGCTTGGGTTTTCCGCATGCATACCAAAT
Organism: Actinomycetota bacterium; assembly: GCA_027859125.1. GTDB lineage: Bacteria > Actinomycetota > Coriobacteriia > Anaerosomatales > UBA3086 > UBA3086. Next base: position 1,079 of record JAQIBK010000294.1, read on the forward strand.
TCTATAGCACGCGCAAGCTCGTTTTCCAAGATGGCCAGTCCCGGGGGCTCGTCTCCCGCCCGCTGCGGAACGACTACAGCATCGTGCAAATGGGCGAATGACTTGCCTGGTGCCTTCCGAAGAATGCGGCCGCGGCGCTGGATGAACTCCCGCGGATTCTTCGATGACGCTAAGACCAAGGCATGCGTAACTGAGGGAATATCTACACCCTCATCCAGACAACGGATAGAGACCAGTACTCCTCCGTTAGTGTCAAAATGTCGAAGTGTTTCCTTTCGGTCTCCAGCCATGTTGTAGTGGTACTCGTTCGGAGCATAGCCGGCGTCCCGGAGTTGATCGTAGACTGGCCGCAATTGCTGCAGCGAGTCACAATAGAGGATCCACTTTTGGCCTAGGGCGTAGTGTCGTGATATGACCTCAAGGGCCAGAGGGATTTTTGCTTCTGCGGACTTGGGAATTCTGGCTCGACGGATGAGCAGCAAATGGAGGCGTTGCTCAAGAGCTTGAAGGCCGCCGCCCCCTTGCTGTATACGAGCATAGAGTCTCTTTACTTCCTCCGAGAGGTCATCCCACTCCGCTTGCTCAGGATCTGACAGGTGAAGCTGATGCACATAGTAGAAATACGGGGTGAGTATCTCCGGAATGGCGTCATAGAGCGTAAACGGCGGTGGAACGAGACCTCCGAAATAGTCAAATATTGCGGTTGTCCCAGCAGGATCTCCGTAGCGATGTGGAGTGGCACTTAGGCCTAGTCGCGGCCCTGCATTCAGAGATAGTGTGCGTCGGTGTTTTTCGCTTCCTATGCGATGAACCTCATCGGCTACAAGAAACAGATGCTCTCCATTGTTGATAGCTCCCAGGAAGCCATCAGTGCAAGCAGTCTGCATAGTCGACAGCACCAAGCGGGGCCTCGACCCGTCAGGTCGATGTCGAGTCCATGGCCGCAGTAGGTTTTCTTGCCTCCACCGCTCGTTCCCACCACCACAGAGAAGAACATCAGGTGCTGGATCAGTCAAAGTCGATGCAATTTCATCGTGCCATTGGGTGAGAAGGAGGTCGCTGGGCACGAGTACTATTGGGACCTCCGCTCGGGACAGCGATTCACGGATGGCGCACAACGCCGTGAACGTCTTTCCACTTCCAGTAGCGTGTTCAAGAATTCCCCGTCTCCCCATTTCGAGCCACGTCGAGAGTGCGGATGATTGGTGCGGCCGCAGTGTTCGACGCGGCCCCACGGGAGCGTGGGCGAGACGTTCTGCTAGGTCAATTTCTTCGCAGATCTCCTCAACAAGACGGGCCCATCCCTCGCGGTCTGATGCCGAGATCAACTGATCGTGTGAAACCGACGGAAATGGCCGGATAATGACACCAGGATAGTCGTCGTTCCAGAGGCGGTCAAAGTACTCGATTTCCGATTGAACTCTAGATCGGTCTCGGGGGTCTTCCCAGGACACAAAAACGTCAACGGACTCGAGGTTGCCGTCAGAGGAGAGGCCCGACCAGGTCTCATTCATGGAGCCCCGAAATGCAACGGCATCGTCGTGCTCGTCAAAGAACAGACCGAGTTTGTCGTGGAAGAGGCGCCGTGTGCGGCCCTGGTCTGGGTCAACGAGGAAGGCAAGACGAACGTCAATCACCCCTGTGGCGACAAGTGAGGCTAATACAGTGGCGGGCTTTCGGAGGAACGGGTCGCTGAGCAGTCGGTTGATATCCTCTTCGGCCTTCTTGGCTAAGGCTGCATCAACGCGCTCAGTATAGCCGTCGCTAAGCGCCTCGACATCCTCAGGCGAAAGAACGGG
>JAQIBK010000202.1 GCA_027859125.1 Actinomycetota bacterium
GCGAGGCGGGGTCATCGGCTGGTCCAGCGTGATCTCCTCGGGGGGCTTCTCCTGCTTTGGATCCTCGATGGACATGTGCTTCAGCAGACGCGTTGCAACGTGCTTGGGTGAGATCTTGCCCGATCCGATACCGGCGATCATGTCATCATCGGTGACGTAGTTCATTTCAGTCGCAACCGCATTGAGTGCACGACACGCCGCCGACGAACTCAGGCCCAGACCGTGCTTGCGCATGACCTTGCCGAGTTCATCACGGCCCCGCACCATATCGTCTTCGCGGCTCTCCTTGGAGAAGCGCGCCCTGATCTTGGACCTTGCACGACTCGTTTTGACGATGTTGAGCCAATCACGGGAGGGCGACGAGCTCTTGTTGGTCATGATCTCGACTCTATCGCCCATTTCAAGCTCATAGCCGAGCGTCACGATCGCGCCATTGACCTTGGCACCGACGCAGTGGTGACCGACTTCTGTGTGAACTGTGTAGGCGAAGTCTATCGGTGTGGAGCCCCGTCGCAGGGATACCACGTCACCCTTGGGAGTGAAGACGAAGACCTCGTCTTCGAACAGGTCGATCTTTAGAGCTTCCATGAACTCACGAGGGTCCTTGAGCTCGGTCTGCCACTCGAGCATCTGGCGAAGCCAGGCCAGGCGCTCGTCGAATGACTCATCGCCCTTTCCGCCTTCTTTGTAGCGCCAGTGCGCGGCGATGCCGTACTCAGCGGTGCGATGCATCTCCTCGGTCCGGATCTGGATCTCCAAGGGGCGCCCGGCCGGCCCGATAACAGTTGTGTGAAGTGACTGGTACATGTTGAATTTTGGCATAGCCACGTAGTCTTTGAATCGACCGGGCACTGGCTTCCAGATCGAGTGGACCGTGCCGACTGCTCCGTAACAGTCCTTGACCGAGTCGACGATCACCCGAAGCGCGATGAGGTCGTAGATCTCGTTGAAGTCCTTACCTTTGCGGGTCATCTTCTGGTAGATGCTGTACAGATGCTTGGGCCTGCCGGATATCTGAGACTCTACGCCCACCGCAACCAGTTCGCTGGACAGTGTGTCGATGACCTCGCGCAGATATGTCTCTCGCGCGGCGAGGCTCTCAGCGACCATCTTCTGAACCTGATGGAACTTGCGAGGCTCCAGATAGTAGAACGACAGATCCTCCAGCTCCCACTTGGTGCTTGAGATCCCCAGGCGATGAGCAAGAGGCGCGTATATCTCCATCGTCTCGCGCGCCTTGTCCTTGCGTCGCTCGGGCGGCAGCGCAGAGAGCGTGCGCATATTGTGCAGCCGATCGGCGAGCTTGATCAGGATCACCCGAATGTCCTTGGCCATGGCGATGAGCATCTTTCGCAAGTTCTCGCTCTGCTGCTCGGCCAGGGTCTCGAACTTGATCTTGCCCAGCTTGGTCACGCCGTCGACAAGCGCAGCGACCTCGTCACCGAATCTCTCACGTATCTCGGAGATCTCGACGGAGCTGTCCTCGACCACGTCATGAAGAAGCGCGGCTTTGAGCGTGGCCGTGTCCAAGTGAAGCTCCGCGAGGATCAGACAGGTTTCCACTGGATGGTTGATGAACGCCTCGCCCGACTTGCGGTTCTGTCCTTCGTGCGCAGCCGTAGCGAAGTCAAAGGCCTCGTCAAGACCGGTGAGGTCTGCGACCGGATTGTACTTCCGGACCCTGGCTTCGATCTCAGCTAGCGTGGTTGGCACGTTTCGTAAGCCCCTTGTTTCGGTCTATGCGACGGCAGAACACGTTCGGTCACTCGTCAGACGGGTGACGGTATGTGTGATGGAAGGATAGGTCGATTGAACCTGTGGAGCAAATCCTCGGACTCGGATTCGAGCACCCATGTGCGGAACTCTCCGAACTGCTCGATCTCCCGAGCGCCCTCCGTGTAGCGGATCGACGAGTTCAGGTCGACCTTGACCTCAGGGCGAGGCGGTACGGCAAGGCGACGATAGGCACCGTAGCCCTCCCCTTCGACCAACCCGAGTTCTCGGAACACACCCAGACCGGTGGATACGCCCTTGTCGTTCAGTGCGGTCTTTGGTCGGCGTGCCTTGACCTGATCCGCCAGCTCGGCGTTGGTGATCTCGAACAAGGACCCTTCCTTGTCCTGAAGATCTCGCAACACAAGGTAGAGCGCACCCAGGTCTTCGCGCTCAGGAGCGCTGGACGACAGGATCATGTCGTTGATACGGCCATCCTTCTTGCCAAAGAGAGGGTGGACCCTTGATGGCGCACCATCACGACCAGCTCGCCCACACATCTGATTGAACTCAACACTGTTGAACGGCAGATGGTAGAGAGCCACGTGTCGAACATCCGGGATGTTCACGCCCTCGCCGAATGCGCTCGTCGAGATGATCACCGAGATGTGACCCTCACGAAATGCTCGTTCGACCGCGTGCCGAGCAGATTTGGAGAGGCCTCCGTTGTAGAACGCGACCTTGTCCGCGACTTCCGGCACGCGTTTCCGCAACATTCGGGCGATCCGCACAGACTGTTCGCGAGAGTTCACATAGACGATCATCTTCTCGCCTCGCGCGGCCACCGCCGCCAGATATCCATCCTTGTCGTCGCAACCACGACGATCCTCCAGGATCAGGTTCTCACGCACGGTGGGATCGGTGACGAACGCCTCGATGCGCAGTATCTGGGCTATCGTGGCAGTCGTGGGGTCATCGGCAGTAGCGGTGACCGCCAGAACGGTTGGACTCCCAAGCTGCTCCATCACCTCGGTCATCTTGGCGTACGCGGGCCTATGCCCCGCGCGTGCCATGCCGACGTGATGTGCCTCATCGATCACCAAGAACCCCACGCGCCCTGACTGTGCGAACCTGCCGCGATGACATTCGAGGAACTCGGGTGTGGTGAGAATGACGTCCAGTTCGCCCGAAGCCAGATCTGCGAAGGCATCGTCTCGCGCGCTCTGTGCAGTCTCTCCGGTCACCGTGCGGACTCGCACTCCGAACTCGGCGAACGTGTCCTCGAGGTGGAATGCCTGATCCGCCACCAGAGCGCGCAGTGGGAACACGAAGACGGACGCATGGTTGTCGAGCAGAGCCGTACGGGCGGCATGCAGATGGAAGATGAGAGATTTTCCACGACCGGTGGCCATGACCGTGAGCGTGTTCCTGCCTGCCGCCAGATGCGCAAGTGCCTGGACCTGCGCGGCATGCAACTGGCCTTCGCCGATGAACCTCCGGGTGAGCTCGGCATCGAGCTTCTCGGGTGGCAGTCCTGTGAGCGCCTGGCGGTTGACAGCAAGCACCTCGAAGTCACGCTCATCTCCACCGCCATCGCGACGAGAGACGAGCACGTTGACCCCAAGGCTCTGCCCGTCCTGACCCCCGGTCACCTCCGTGACCTCCACGTCATACTCGACGCCGGCATCCATGACCGGCGCAAGCACTGCGGCAAGCCGTCGATTGAGAAAGCCGACCTGAACGCCGCGCGAGTCATGAAGCCCACACGCGTTGGCGTCGTATTGATTGTCCGGCTGGCGTTGCAGCCGGAGCGGCGCTCCAGGCTCCAAGCCGGCAACAACGTCCTGACGTCCCTCGAACGTTACGCCCGCAAGCTTGGTGTGGAAGCTGGGAGCGTCCTGAATGCCAGCGTACTCCTCACGTGCGAGTATCTCGTCGGCATGCTCGAACAGGTCATTGACCAGCTCACTGGCAGGCGAATATCCCGACGTCTCACGCGAGTGGAAGTCACGCACCATTAGCTGAATGCGCCTTCGTCCCCGCCATTCATCGGCCTCCACCTGGTATGCGAGATCGACAGCTGCATCACGGTCAGCCATCTCCCGGATGTCCCGACATCGAAAAGCGATCGCGGGCACTGAAGTCACACCATCGTAGGCGCTGAACTTGAGGTGTGCACTGCCCTTGCCCACCCTTTGGCGACCGTTCATGAACACGCCATTGGAGGCGAACGTTGGCCTGGGGTTCCCGTGCCCGAAGGGCTGTAGCAGAGCGATTTCCGATGCCAACTCCAAGCTGACTTCTTGAAGCTCGACCATAGCGTCGATGTCGCGCTTGACGACGAAGGATTCCGCTGGCAACCCGGAGAAATGATCGAGGATGCGCCGCTTGAATTCATCGATGCGATCAGCGTCCAGGGTCACTCCTGCCGCCGCAGCATGACCCCCGAACCTGATAACGAGATCGGAACAAGCGCTGATGGCCGCATGCAGATCGACATCGCCCACCGAACGCGCGGAACCTTTGGCCACACCGTCTTCTACAGCGAAGAGGAATGCCGGCACTCCGTACCGATTCACGAGCCGAGAGGCCACAATGCCTTTGACTCCCTCATGCCAGCCCTCTCCAGCCAGCACCAACGCACGATCGCCCGGTTCGAATTCGCGATCCGCAAGCGCCGTGGCAGCTTCGAACAGGTCGTACTCGACGGACTGTCGGAGCGAGTTATGCTCGTCGAGGGATCGAGCCAGTTCCTCGGCCCGTATGGGGTCAGAAGTCATCAACAACTCGAGGGCGATGGCAGGGTCGGCCATACGTCCGGCAGCATTGAGTCGCGGCGCAAGCGCGAAGGCGATATTATCAGCCGTCACGGTGCCGATATCCACGCCCGTCACCGTGGCGAGTGCGGCTATCCCCAGACTGGGATCAGAGCGCATACGCTGAAGTCCGTGGGTCACCAGCGCGCGGTTCTCACTCTCCAGCGGAACGATGTCTGCAACGGTGCCGAGCGTGGCCAGATCCGTGAGATCAAGCCACACGTCGGGCTGTCCCAGCAACACACCAACCGCCTGGATCAGCTTGAGAGCGACCCCGGCACCCGCAAGACTCCCACTGCGGCAGCCGCCGTCGATCTTTGGGTCGGCCACGGGCACACCAACCGGCATCGCGTCACCAGGCTCATGGTGGTCGGTGATCACCACATCGATTCCGATGGCCTTGAGCAGCTCCACCTCAGTGCCGGCTGAGACCCCACAGTCGACGGTGACGACTAGTTGGGCTCCCAAGGATCGAATGCGCTCGATGGATGCGGTCGTGAGCCCATATCCCTCACGGAATCGGTGCGGCACTATGGCCTGAACATTCGCCCCCATAGCTTTGAGTCCACGAGCGGCCACAGCCGCTGCGGATATCCCGTCGAGATCGAAATCGCCGAATACGAGAATGGACTCTGAATCCGTGACAGCTCGAGCGACACGCTTCGCAGCCTGATCCATTCCGGGAATCTCACTGACACTGCGCCAATCCCTGCCCAAGTCAGGCTCCAGAAAGCTACGCACGTCCTGTATGTCGGTTCTGCCTCGACCCACCAGGATCCGCGCCACGATGGGCGACAATCCCATGTCGCTGGACAGTCTCTGCACCGCAGTCTCGTCGGCTTGCGCAAGACGCCACGGATTATCGGCACTCAGATTCTTATTCATGTCCCCCATCTTAGCGGGAGGGGCCGACAGATTGCGTCGACCCCTCCCGAATAATCGCCATCAATCAGAATCCAACACTCACGAAGCTTGACTGAACCTCTTCTTGAGCGCCTTGTACTTAGGCTCACGTTCCTTCCACACAGCGTAAATGGGACTCGCTACGCCGATCGAGGAATACGCACCGGCAACGAGACCGATAACGAGTGCGAACGCGAAGTCCTTGAGCGTCTCTCCGCCAAAGAACAGCATGAGCAGCGGAGGCAGCAGGGACGTGATCGTAGTGT
>JAQIBK010000225.1 GCA_027859125.1 Actinomycetota bacterium
CTGACGCGTCTGGGAGCGCTGACGCATCTGGGAGCGCTGACGCATCTGGGAGCGCTGACGCATCTGGGAGCGGAAGCGGTTCGAAGCAGGGTGCCGGGAGCTGGAACAATGTAGCGGCACCGGCCGGGAGCAGCGGCTCGTCTTCAGGGAAGTCCGGTGGCGCGGCCTCGACAACGAGGGTCATCACTGACGACTCCGGAAGGGTCGTCGAGATCCCCGTCAAGCCCCAACGGATGATCTGCATGGACACCGCGTCCACTGAGATACTGTTCGCTTGCGGGCTTGGGGACAAAGTAGTAGGCAGGGCCGACAACCTCTCGTATCCCCCCGAAGCACTCAGTCTCCCGGGCCTTGGCAGAATGGGCACTCCGAGTCTCGAGAAGATGGTCGCGCTCAAGCCGGACTTGGTCGCTATCTCAGGCTCGACGACCTTTCGTCGCTGGGTTCCGGAGGCCGAAAGAATCGGTCTCACGGTGCTCGCCTATGACTACCCGCTCACCATAGAGGGCATTTTCGACATGATCGAACGAGTCGGTGACATGGGTGGTGCCCCTGACAGGGCGCGTGCCATAGTAGCCAGCCTTCGTACGGACATGGGCAAGATCACGAGCGTCACCAACGGGTTGTCAGTCGACAAGAAGCCCACCGTAGGGATCGTCTACTGCGGCTCAAAGATATACACCTGGGGGGATGAGTCCCGCGAAGGCGGTCTCTTGCGAGCCGCTGGCGGCAGAAACGTCTTCCCGGGCTCCAGAGCGATGGGTACATTGAGTCCCGAGTCGATGGTCGCACAGAATCCCGACGTCATCATCGGGCTCTACACGTTGTGCAGCAGGACCGAGGACCAGGCGGAGGCCGAAACCATACAGCAGATCAAGAACCAGTCAGGTTGGCAGACCCTCAAGGCTGTGACGAACAATAGAGTCTACGCGATCCATTGGCAGCAGTGTTGGGCCGGTCCTCGGATAGGGCTGGGTCTGCAGTCGTTCTTCAGGGCAATACACCCGGAGCTTGCCGGCAGTTAGCGATGAGCCGGAAGGTTGCCCGGCAGTAGAGGGGTGCGCATTATGAGAATCACGTGCATAGTCCGGGGCTCTCAGATGCCCCTGATGATTCGAGCTGCGAAGCGAATCGGCGAGATCGAGTTCTCCATATTCTCGTCGAAGACTCTGGAGCGACAACCAGAGATGGTTGATGATGCGCTCGCAGCGATCGATGAGGCCGATCTGGTCTTCCTCTATCGTTGGAGTGAGTCGGTCTGGGATCGGATTGAAGCCAAGGTGAAGGAGGCCGGGGAGAAGAAGCCCATCGTCTCTCTAGGATCGGATCCGAGCGTGTGGCTTCTATCCACCGTCGAGCCGGTCGTGGTCCAGACGTGCAATGCATATCTCCTCTCCGGCGGAGAGGATAATTACGTCCAGCTGTTCAACTTCCTGGCCAGCGAGGTCCTGAAGACCGGCTGTAGCTACTCGCCGCCAAAGCCAGAGCCCTGGGAAGGGATCTGGCATCCTCGGGCGGAGAGGCACTTCGAGCGGACCGAGGACTACCTGGCCTGGTACCAACCGAAACCGGCTCCATTCGTGGGCTTGCTGACGAGCCGCTCGGCCTGGCTGTCGGGAGACCTCAGCGTCGAGACAACCCTGATCGAAGAGCTGGAGCGCAAGGGCCTCAATGTGATACCGGCGTTCTGCTATGCGCTGAGCGATGAGAGTCTAGGCACGAGATCCATGGCGGGTGTCGTCGAGGACTTTTTCATGGTTGACGGCAAGCCCCGGGTCGACGCCCTTATCAAGCTGGTCTTCTTCTTTCTCGACGCCGCCAGGAGAAGTCACGACGACCAAGGCGGCGCTCTGTCTGGCGTGAGGCTTCTCAAGAGCATGAACGTTCCTGTCTTTGAGCCCGTGAGTTCCTACTATCGAACCGTCGAGGACTGGGCGGATGACGGGCAGGGCCTCTCGTCCGAGGTCGGATGGTCGATTGCGATGCCCGAGTTCGAGGGAGTGATCGAACCTCTCATCATCGGTGGCCTGAGGAAGGATCTCGATGAGGAGACGGGTACGGAAGTCGACACGAGGGTGCCGATAGGAGATCGATGCGCCAAGGTTGCTGCTCGCATCAGCAAGTGGTTGGCGCTGCGCAACAAGCCCGTCGAAGAGCGAAAGATAGCCTTCATTCTGCACAACAACCCGTGCGCCAGCGTGGAAGCGACCGTCGGCGCGGGGGCGCATCTCGACACCCTTGAAAGCGTCTCGCGCATTCTTCACCGGATGAAGAATGCGGGGTATCGGGTCGATCCGCCGACGGACGGCAAAGCGCTCATCGAGATGATCATGGAAAGGAAGGCGATCTCGGAGTTTCGCTGGACGCCCGTGGAGGAAATCGTTGCGAAAGGCGGAGCACTTGCCTGCGTGGAGGTCGATCGCTACCTGGAGTGGTTTGAGAAGCTGAGTCCTGGTGTCAAGGAGAGGGTCTGCGAGGCTTGGGGGAATCCCCCCGGAGAGCTGAAAGACGGAGTTCCTCCGGCCATGGTGCACGAGGGCCGAATCGTGGTCACTGGCGTCAGGCTGGGAAACGCCGTCGTCTGCGTTCAGCCGAAGCGAGGCTGCGCGGGCGCCCGTTGCGACGGTCAGGTCTGCAAGATCCTTCACGACCCGGACGTGCCACCTCCACACCAGTACTATGCGACCTACCGCTATCTGGAGGATGAGTTCGGCGCGGACGCAATAGTGCATGTGGGGACCCATGGGAATCTTGAGTTCCTGCCGGGGAAGAGCGTCGGCCTTTCCGCGGACTGCTATCCCGACATCAACATTGGGACCCTGCCGCACCTCTACGTATACAACGCGGACAATCCGCCCGAAGGGACGATAGCCAAGAGAAGGAGCTATGCGACGCTCGTCGATCACATGCAAACGGTCCTGGTCGAGGGCGGGCTCTACGAGAAGCTGACGGAACTCGACGAGGCCCTCGCCGAGTATGAGAAGACGCGCACCTCCGATCCAGGACGGGCTCACGTACTGCAGCACCTGATTCTGGAGGGCTTGGAGGAGGCCGATCTTCTCTCGACGCTCGGACCTGTCGAGGGACTTCCTTTCGACGAGGTGGTGAGGCGTGCTCACGACGCCCTCTCCCTCATTCGGACCACTCAGATCCAAGACGGGATGCATATCTTCGGCGATCTGCCGAGGGAAGACCGGCTTGCCGATCTGATTGCGTCGGTAATGCGATATGACGATGGCGAGAAGGCATCCCTGAGGGGCGTTGTGCTGGAGCTGATGGGGATCGATCTGGCATACGCGCTTGAGCATCAGGGCGAAGTGCACCCCGGATTCCGTATCAGCTATGGGCGAATTCTGGAGCAGAGCCAAGACCACGCGAAGGCCTTCGTGAAGGAATTCTTGGAGCTTCCGCGGGTCGAGACTCAGCGATGTTGGGGTGATGAAGGTGTCTGATGACCTCATGGTTCAGCAGGGTGCAAGTGGCAGTCTGGAAGAGTGCGCGCGCAAGGTGCTGGGAGAGCGGCTGCTCAATCGCGGCGCGATCTCCAAACTCCATGATCTTCGGGCTCGGGTGCTCGACTTGGCGCGTCGCGTCGATGAGTCGGATGAGATTGGCGCTCTGCTGAATGGCTTCTCCGGCGGTTATGTCGAGAGCGGTCCGTCCGGTCTCATAACGCGCGGGCGTGATGATGTGTTGCCGACAGGGAGGAACTTCTACTCCTTGGATCCCCAGCGTGTGCCAACGAAGGCGGCCTGGCGGGGGGGGCCGGGTCTGCCCCACCCGCCAGGGCGCCGTCGGTGGGACACGCGGGGGGGACAAGGAGTA
>JAQIBK010000056.1 GCA_027859125.1 Actinomycetota bacterium
CTGCAAAGACCGGCATCATGGGTGACGGCAAGGTCTTTGTGACATCAGTTGAGCAGGCGATCCGGATACGTACCGGAGAAGCAGGCCATCAGGCACTCTAAACGGCAATCCCGGGTCGGCGATCACAAGCACAAGAAAGACGGCGGAGCATACTCGCTCCGCCGCCGAATATTCTGCCGGAATGGCCTTCGCACCGCCCGAGGTTCCCTTTGTCAGGGACAGTCTTGAGAGCTATTGCCCAAGTGAGAGGTCCCTCTTGGACGCACTCTCGTGGTTTCCAGAAGCTTATGCCTGGGCTTCCGAGGGCTCTTCTCATCCAACCAACAAGCGCGCCTCTTTGGCGCGACCGAATCGAACCGAAATACACTAGCTACACTCACGAACCGACTCTATCGACTGAACCACTCGGAACCCTTTATCTGCCATCCCGGCTAAAACTTATGATCTCACTGTCCACCGTATGAAATCACCTCTCGGTACTTTGGGGTCGGAGCCCATCCCTGGACTCCTCAGCCAGAACCTATATACCCTCCTTTGCGAAAGAAACATCGTTCGCAGAGCAAGAAGAACGACCTTTTTCGAGGCCGTTCGGTTGAAGCCTATGAGAGAACCACCCTGCTATTTGAGAGCGTCGAGTACCTCGCGCAAACGCGTCTGGTCTATCTCGCCGACTATCATGTCGGCCTTGCTGCCATCGGAGTTAAGGAACACGAACGTCGGCACGTACTGCGCACCATACTGCGCCATGAGGCTGTTGCCTCGGCTGTCCTTCTCAACATCGAAGAGCTGGAAGTCGACCTTGCCCTCGTACTCTGCCTCTAGCCCGCGAACCACGGGCGCCATTGTCTGGCACGAGGGTCACCAGTCTGTGAAGAACTCGTACATCACTGGAAGACCTGAGGCTGAAGGCTCGGCGGCCACTGGCGCGGCAGCTACGGCAGAACCCGTATCCAAATCACCTGTCCACGTGACGATGCCGTTGTTGAAATGGTATATGTCGGTGAATCCTGCGGCGGCCAACTCACTTACAGCTCCGACTGAGCGGGAACCGGTGGCATAGTAGACGGCGATGGGTGCCGTCTTGTCCCAAGACGAGAGTTGCGCTCCAACCTGATCGACTGGCACATTCACAGCTCCGGGAATATGAGCGGCATCGAACTCGCCAGCCGTTCGCACATCGATCACGGTTACGTCGTCCGCAACGAGATCCGCCATCTCCGCAGCGTTCACGTTGGTCACATCGCCACTGGCGGGACTGAATGACAGCACCCCAAAGGCGATGACCGCAATACCTGCGATTATCCAAATGAGATTCTTGGGCTTCATGCACAACTCCTTCTAATGAAAGGGGTCTACAGTATACCCCCTAGGGTATACATTTGTACACTGACATGACCTTTGGCTCCCATGTCGGGGATAATAGACAGAACCGCATCACTCCACACAAGCAAGCGCCCTTCCAAAGTGCGGCGTGAACGCATGATCCGCTTCCGCAATCTATGAGGGGACTTTCGCCTTGGATCAGCCCGGCACCAATGCTTCGGACTTGGACGCATGTAGCAGGAATGCGCCGCCGTTCAGAGCAGAGCTCTTGGGTGCAGAACGTCTTCGCGAGTGCGCCCGGGAACACGCTCTCACCCAAGAATACGTCGCACGCGACCTCCAGGGTGCGACGCCCTTGTTGGGCATGGTCGAGGCGGCCGCGCTCGATCTGTTCAGCTGCAACCGCGTTCTCGCGAACGCTGTACGCCTTGAACAACCGATATCTCCCGCCAGCGAGTGGCTTCTGGACAACTACTATCTGATCGAAGAACAGGTTCGCACAGTCCGAGAAGACCTCCCTGAAGACTATGGCATCGAACTGCCTTATCTGACTGCCGGCCCCTGCGAGAGATTCCCTCGGGTCTACGAGGCGGTCGTGGCGTTGATCGCCCATACAGATGCCCGTGTCGACGAAGAGTACCTGCGCGCGTACGTGGACGGGTATCAGGACGCCTTACCGTTGTCGATCGGTGAGATCTGGGCCGTTCCGATAATGATGCGCATCTCCCTCGTCGAGAACCTGAGCAGACTGGCTCGCAGGGTCGTCGATCGCCACATCGCCGAGCGAACCGCCGACAAATGGGCGGACAGACTCCTGCTGACAGCCCAAGACGCCCCGGATACTCTCAGAGATGAAATCGAAGCCCTGGAGGTCGATGACGGCACGGACTCTCCCGCCTTCTTCTTGCGGCTTTCCCAAAGACTTCAGGGACAGGAGACCGGATCAGAGTCGATACAGTCCTGGCTGGGTCGCAAGCTCGACGGGCTGGGCGTATCGATCGATCACGTCGCCCATGAGCAGCAGCAGGAACAAGCGTCGGATCAAGTCTCGATTGCGAACTCGATCACAGCGGTCCGTTTTCTGGATGCGTACAACTGGGACGACTTCTTTGAGCACGCCAGCTTCGTGGAGCACATCCTGCGTGAGGATCCCGCAGGTGTTTATCCTCGGATGAACTTCAGGAGTCGGGATCGCTACCGTCACGCGCTCGAAGCCATGGCACGCCGCTGCCCTCATAACGAGATCCAGGTTGCCGAAGCTGTCATGGGCTGGTCGCTCCAAGCGCTGTCACACAATGCGTCCGACCCCGTCCGAGGACACGTGGGCCATTACCTGATCAGCGCCGGGCGCTACGACCTCGAGCGAAGCATCGACTACGTTCCACTCAAGCGTGAGAGATTCTATCGTGGCCCCTTGTCCAGGCACGGCCTCTTCTATTGGGGGATGCTGGGCACAAGTACTGCGCTCCTAGCTGTGCTTCTAGGCTGTTACGCGGTCAACACAGGCGCGAGAGCGCTGAGCATCATAGCGATAGTGTTGATCTCACTGATCCCACTCTCCGATCTTGCCGCGAACATCACGAACCGAGTGAGCGCCTGGCTCTTCCCGCCACGCATCCTGCCCAAGCTCGACTATCACGAGCCTGTGTCATCTGCCCATCGCACCCTGTCTGTTGTCCCGGCTCTGCTCTCATCGGTCAACGCGACCCGGTCGATCATCGACCGTCTTGAAGTCGCCTACCTGGCGAATGCCGACCCTATGATCTCCTTTGGGATCCTGGGTGACCTGAAAGCGTCGGACCAACCTCACAGAGCAGATGACGACGCGATCGTTGAGGCAGCCGTGACCGGCATCCATCGACTCAACGCCCGTTATCTGGGGGAGCATGGGCGGGAACCGTTCAATCTGTTCATCCGAGGACGGACACAGAACACCGCCGACAAGTCCTGGATGGGATGGGAACGCAAGCGAGGAGCGCTCGTCGAGCTCTGCCGCGCGCTGCGTGGAGCCACCGACACGAGCTTCACCCACCGGATAGGAGATGCCTCGTTCCACAACGGGGTCACTTTCGTGATAACGCTGGACGCCGACACCGTTCTGCCGCGCGATGGCGCCCGCAAACTGATCGCGACAATAGCCCACCCCCTGAATCGCGCTCGCTACTCGCCGGAGGATCGGCGCGTGATGCACGGGTACGGTCTGGTTCAGCCCCGCGTCAGCATGTCGTTGACCGGATCGAGCCGCTCGTTCTTCGCGTGGCTATACTCCGGCATCACCGGCGTGGATCCATATGCGAGTGCGGTCTCGGACACGTATCAGGACGTGTTCGGTGAAGGGTCTTTCACCGGCAAAGGCATCTTTGAGGTCAATATCTTCAACGGCGTCCTAGAAGGCCGATTCCCTGAGAACGCTCTCCTGAGCCATGACCTGATCGAGGGCAACTACCTCAGAACCGCGCTCGCAAGTGATGTCGAAGTCTACGACGACTTCCCCGCAAGCTATGCCTCACAGGCCGCACGCATGCACAGGTGGGTTCGCGGTGACTGGCAAACGCTACCGTGGCTTGGCGTTCGAGTCCCCGCCGCTTCCGGCAAGAACACATCGAACCCACTGTCGCTGCTGCATCGCTGGAAGATGATCGACAACCTGCGGCGCAGTCTCGTCGCACCGAGCTTGCTCGCACTGATCACCGTGGGTTGGCTGCTGCTTCCCGAGCAATCTCTGGGCTGGCCACTCGCAATGACGGCGATCGTCCTCTTCCCCGCCTACTTCAGCCTCGCCGATTCGATGTTGTTCCAGCCACATGTCGGCACGTTCGCAGTCTCGGCCCACACAGCGTGGCGCGACCTGTGTCGAGACTCAGCTCGAGCGTTGCTCACGTTGACGATGCTGCCGCATCAAGCTTGGCTCATGCTCGACGCTATCCTGCGGTCGATTTGGCGCATGACTGTCTCTCATAAGAATCTGCTCGAATGGGAGACTGCCGATGACGCCGATCGAAGACTGGGCAATGCGCGCGCCGGCTTCGTACATAGAATGTGGCGCTCCTCGCTTCTGGGTGGAATCCTGATAGTCGCAGGCACCGCCCTGGATCCTGCACGCCTGCTCGCGGCCACTCCCCTCGTACTGTTATGGGCCGCGGCTCCCCTCGTGGCATGGCGCGTGTCCATTCCCGCGGAGCCCGCAGAGGAACCCCTGAGTGGCTCCGATCGGTCAGACATTCGAACTCGCGCCCGCATGACGTGGCGATTCTTCGACACATTCATAACCCAAGAGGGTCATTGGCTGGCTCCTGACAACTACCAGGAGGACCCGAAGGGAGAAGTCGCGTGGCGAACATCGCCGACGAACGTCGGGCTTCAACTCCTGGGCTACCTCACCGCTTATGACCTTGGCTACATCACAGTGGCCGGGCTCATGGAGCGTTCAGCGAACACACTGTCGACCATGGTCGGGCTCAGGCGATTCAAGGGACATTTCTACAACTGGTATGACATCAAGACCCTTGAACCGCTCCCTCCGCACTACATCTCAACGGTGGACAGTGGAAACCTCGCAGGTCACCTGCTGATCCTGAGAGTAGGCCTGCTCGAGGCCTCGGAGTCTCCCTTGCTGGGACCCCAGATCATAGATGGCGTGGCCGACACGGTCCGCCTCGCACTTCGTGACCTGTTCGCCGAGAAGAGCGCCCTTGGGCCCGAGGACGCCGTACGTCGTTTGCGTGAGATCCTCGAGGAGCTTGCGCGCAACACGGAACTAGAGGAACGACCGGCGAATCTAGGTGAGTGGGCAAGCGCGCTGGAACGCCTGAACGCTTTGGCCGACTCCGCTGGACAGTTGATCCGCGACATCTCGGGCCCACAGTTCGCCACGGTGCCCGGGAACGAGCTGAGCGTCCCCGTATCCCCCATCGATCGCATGAGAGCTTCGATCGCCGAAGTGGTGTCCTCGATCGCAGAGCCAGTCGCGACATTGGAGCGGTGCGCGCCTTGGGCATCGCTGACCGCTTCTGCTCCCGGGTTGCTGGCCGAAGACCCCCGGGCAAAAGCTCTCGACCCTATTCTTGAACTGGTCCCCAGCCTTGTGGGACTTGCAGAGGGCTTGGACGTGGTGATGGACACCTTGTCGGCGATCGCGCTCGATCCTCCGGGCGAGGGCGCGGAAGCAGAGCATGTCGTATCTTGGGCGCGTGAAACAAGAGCTGGGATCCTGGAGTCGCGCCCCGCCTGCGTTCACATCCTTGCGCAACTCAGAATCGATGCTGACATGGCGCGTGCAATGTGGGAGCACGCGGACTTCAAGGTGCTCTTCGACCCACAGCGTCTACTCTTCTCGATCGGTTTCAACACCACCGAGGGTCGGCTGGACAGGTCCTTCTACGACATGCTTGCGTCGGAGTGTCGCCTGGCCAGCTTCCTGGCGATCGCCAAGGGTGATGTTCCCCAGGAACACTGGTTTCGGCTGGGTCGATCGATCACACAGACCGGGAACGGTCGGGCACTGCTGTCTTGGAGCGCATCGATGTTCGAGTACCTGATGCCGCTGCTCGTGATGCGCACATGGCCGCAGACGCTTCTGGATGAGACATACGGCGCTGTGGTTCGTCGGCAGATCGCATACGGGCGGGAGCTCCACGTACCTTGGGGTGTCTCGGAGTCCGCGTTCAACGCGAAAGACGCTGAGCTCACCTATCAGTACCAAGCATTCGGCGTTCCCGGGCTGGGTCTGAAACGGGGGCTGTCCGAGGACACCGTGATCGCGCCGTACGCAAGCATTCTTGCGCTCGACATAGATCGACAGGCCGTGTTGAGCAATCTGCGGGTCCTCACGGAACAAGGCGCCGAAGGACGCTTCGGCTTCTACGAAGCCATCGACTTCACTCCCGGTCGCATACCTGCCGGAGAGCGCCGTGCCGTCGTGAAGGCGTACTTCGCGCACCACCAGGGCATGGGCTTCGTTGCGCTGGCCAACGCCTTGACGGACAACCGTATGCGGCAACGCTTCCATGCCGACCCGATGGTCTCCTCGGCCGAACTGCTGCTGCAGGAACGGGTGCCTCGGAACGTCCAGCTGGCGCAGCCCAACGTGGAAGAGGTCGAGCACGTTCGCTCCGTCCGTGAGCTTCCACCGCCCGTTGCGCGCAGTTATCCGCTCGCTGACACCCCGGTCCCGTCGACGCACTTCCTGTCCAACGGAAGCTACTCGGTCATGGTCACGAACGGCGGAGGAGGTTACAGCCGATGGTCGGACCTGGCGGTGACCCGGTACCGCGAGGATGTCACGCGCGACTGCTGGGGAACCTTCCTGTTCCTGCGAGATGTGGATTCCGGTGAAACGTGGTCAGCCACGGCGAACCCCAGCCCCAAACAGCCCGATGACTATCATGTGACCTTCGCTCCCGACAAGGCTGAGTTCAGACGCACCGACGGCTCCATTGAGACGCGCACCGAGATAGCGGTCTCACCGGAGCACGACGTGGAGATCAGACGGGTGGTCATCTCCAATAGGGGGATGGAAACACGAACGGTCGAGGTCACGAGCTACTTGGAGATAGCGTTGACGCAACAAGCCAGCGACCAGGCTCATAAATCGTTCTCCAACCTTTTCGTCGAGACAGAGGCGCTCCCCGACACGAGCGCCATTCTGTTCTCGCGCCGCCCACGCTCCTCCGAGGAGGCCCGTGTCTGGGGCTTCCACTTGCTCGCGTGCGACTCCGCCGATGAGTGCGAGTGGTCCTTTGAGACCGACCGCGCAAGATTCATAGGAAGGCTGCACAGCATCAACGACCCGATCGCTGTACGGGATGGTGGCGCTCTCTCCAACACAGTTGGAGCCGTGCTCGATCCATCATGCTCGATCAGGAAGTCTGTGACCATTCCGGCCGGCGGCAGTGCTCGACTCATATTCACTACCGGTGTTTCGCCTGAACGCGATGAAGCGATCCGTCTGACTGAGATCTATCACGACATCAGATCCGGTCAGCGCGCGATAGACTTGGCGTGGACGGCGGCGCAGATCGAGCTTCGCGATATGGGTATCACACCCGAGGGGGCCGTCACACTCGAGCGCCTCGCGTCTCGACTGCTGCTCACCGACCCCTACTCTCCTCTCAAGATCAAGACGCCCGTTGAGAATGGACTGCAGGTCTCCGGACTCTGGTCGATCGGCATATCGGGCGACAACCCGATCCTGTTGGTCCGCGTGGATCAGCTCGAGCACGCGCCCTTGGTGCGGCACGCCCTGCTGGCTCACCAGTACTGGCGGCACAAGGGACTCGTCTCGGACCTGGTCATTCTCAACACCCGCCCGACGGCCTACAGCGACTCATTGGACGAACGACTGCGCCTTCTGGTGCGCACAGGCCACGCACTGCAGCTACAGGACAAACCCGGCGGCGTGTTCCTGCGGCGCGCCGATCAGATGCATCCGGACGTCGCCAATCTGCTTGAAGGCGTCGCGCGAGCCACGCTCGACGGTGAGTCCGGCTCCCTCGACCTCCAGCTCGCTCGCCGAGGTCACCGACCGGATGCCCCGCCCCCCTTGGTGCCCGAGATGGATCCTGTCGCCGATGAGCCGACTCCTTTCGTGCGTCCCACCCTCATGTACGACAACGGGTACGGCGGCTTCGATGCTGAAGCCGGCGAGTACGTCATCGTGATGGACGATGATCGCCCTGTGACTCCCGCCCCATGGATCAACGTCATGGCCTCGCCGGACTTCGGCGCGATGGTCAGTGAGGCTGGGATCGGATGCACCTGGGCCAAGAACAGCCACGAGAACCGGATCACAACATGGAACAACGACCCCGTGTCGGACGGTTCCGGAGAAGCGCTCTACCTGCGCGACGAGGAGACCGGCGAGTTCTGGAGCCCAACGCCTCTGCCCGTGCGCGACAGTGAGCCCTATGTGGTTCGCCACGGCAAGGGCTACACGCGTTTCGAGCACGAGTCCCATGGGATCGTCCAGAGCATCGACTGGTTCGTGAGCGCAGACGAACCGATCAGGGTCGTCCGTCTCACTCTCGAGAACCGGACCGATAGAGTCCGCCGTCTGTCCGCCACCCAGTTCGTGGAATGGGCACTGGGCTCCTCTCGGAGCAAGGCACAGCATCAGGTGGTGACTTGGTTCGATGCGGAGAACGACATGCTCACCGCGCACAACCACCTGAACTTCGACTTCCCCGGCAGACCATCGTTCCTTGCCTGTGACAGGGAGATCGCCTCCTGGACTGCGAGCAGGACCGATTTCGTCGGGCGCAATCGCATGCCCTCCGACCCCGCTGCCATGTATCGCAAGCGTCTCGACTTCCTGTCCGGGCGCTACCACGACAACTGTGGGGCCCTCATGACCCGGATCGATCTTGAACCGGGCGAAGCAGGGTCGGTCACATTCCTGCTGGGTCAGGCTGACGACCTCGAGGCCGCTCGCACTTTGGTTCGCGACTACCGTTCGGCAGAGACTGTGGACCGATCACTCTCGAGAATCCGGGCACAGTGGGATTCGGTTCTGGGTAGCCTGACCGTACGCACGCCGGACGGCGCACTCGACCTCATGGTGAACGGTCAACTGCTGTACCAGGCGCTCGCCTGTCGCCTCTGGGGACGGACGGCCGCCTACCAGTCATCTGGCGCATATGGTTTCCGTGACCAGCTCCAGGACACGCTGTGCATGCTCATGTCTCGTCCGGACCTGGTCCGCGAACAGATCCTAGAGGCGTCACGGCACCAGTTCGAGCGCGGCGACGTGCTGCATTGGTGGCAGCCGATCTCGGGCCGCGGAGTTCGAACTCGGATATCCGATGACCGCCACTGGCTCCCCTTTGTTGTGGCCGAGTACATCCGATCCACAGGCGACACCTCGATCCTGCATGAGCGCACCGCCTTCATCGAAGGACAGGAGATCGAGCCGGACCGCGAGGATGTATACATGCAACCAGCTATATCCGAGAAGTCGGCCACAGTCTACGAACACTGTCTTCGTGCCCTCGAAGCAGGCCGACCGACGGGTGTCCACGGTCTGCCCCTCATCAGCGGTGGTGACTGGAACGACGGCATGAACCGCGTTGGCCATCACGGCGAGGGCGAGAGCGTCTGGCTCGGCTGGTTCCTGAACGTCGTACTGACTCGTTTCGCCCCCGTGTGCGAGATCATGGGTGACGAGGATATAGCCTCGGATTATCGCAAGTGGGCCGAAGACCTGGTGACAGCGATCGAAGCTGAGTCGTGGGACGGTCAGTGGTATCGCCGGGCATACTTCGACGACGGGACGCCCTTGGGCTCCAAGGATTCCGACGAGTGCCGCATAGACGCCATCGCTCAAGCATGGGCGACCATCTCGGGCGCGGGCGATCCAGAACGTGCTGAGCAGGCGCTCGACTCGGTCTCCGACCGTCTTGTCAGACGTGATGCCAAGCTGATCGCGCTGCTCTCTCCCCCGTTCGACCACATGAAGCACGATCCCGGCTATATCAAAGGCTACGTGCCGGGCGTGCGTGAGAACGGTGGCCAATACACCCACGCCGCCACCTGGGTCATCCTTGCGTTCCTGCTTCAGGGTGAAGGCGACGAAGCTCTCTCGCTGCTGGACCTCGTGAACCCGATCAACCACGCGCTGGATGAGAGCGCTGCTGACGTGTACAAGGTCGAGCCATTTGTTGTGGCTGCCGACGTCTATGCCACCTCGCCCCACGTGGGGCGAGGTGGCTGGACCTGGTACACAGGCTCAGCCAGCTGGTTCTACCGTGTGGCCGTCAACCACCTGCTGGGAATCGAGATCGTCGCTATGGACGGCGAACGCCACCTCACCTTCAACCCGTGCATCCCCAAGCGTTGGCCGAGTTTCGAGATGAACTACCGCGCAGGCGAGACCGAATACCGCATCACCGTTGAGAACCCACGTGGCGTGAATCGTGGCGTGGCCCACGTGATGCTTGACGGCGAAAGGCTATCGACCAACGAAGTGATGATCGTCTCTGACGGATTGCGCCACGAGGTAGTGGTGACGCTTCTGGGAGGGTGACCTTCCCCCGCCGACAGAAACACAGATGCCCCCTCAATAAGACGAGAAGGCATCTGTTGATATGTTCATGGTGGGCCCGGATGGATTCGAACCATCGACCTCACGGTTATCAGCCGTGCGCTCTAACCAACTGAGCTACGGGCCCACGCTCTGAGCGAAACTCCGCAACCTTATCCCACGCGGTATTGGCACGTCAAGAACAGCAGTGGGTACATCCCCGGTAAGACTTATGTGTCACCATGTCGCTGACAACCAAAGGAGGTCCCGATGGTGCTTGTGCGCATAGCCTCACTCAGCGTGGACTCATCCACGAATCAGCCTGTGATCCTTCTGCGCCCAGATGAAGAGGAGATGCCCAGCCGGGTCGTTCCCATCTGGATCGGCCAAGGCGAGGCCACGGCGATACTGCTCGCATTGCAGGGGATCGAGCCTCCCCGCCCTATGACTCACGACCTCATCGCCAACATCCTCGAGGCAGTGGACGTCGAGGTGGAACGGGTCGAGATCACGCGATTGGAGTCGGGCACCTTCTTCGCCGCGATCATAATTCGTGGGGAGGGCCGCGTGATAGCCGTCGATGCACGCCCAAGTGACTCGATCGCTCTCGCCGTACGCTCGCGCGCCCCGATCTTCGTCGCCGAGGAGGTCCTGGAGGCGGCGGCCATAGCTGAGCCTGAAGTGACAACTAACGAGGAGGTGGAAGTCGCGAGATTCCGCGAGTTCCTGGATCATATCGAGCCCAGCGATTTTCAGGGGTGAAAGAATAGAGCTATTCGTAGCGCAAGGCCTCTATCGGATCCAATCGTGAGGCCTTGAACGCTGGGTAGACTCCAAAGAAGATCCCCACGCCAGCGGCAAAGAAGAAGGCCATTGCGACTGCCCACCCGGTGATCTGTGTGGGCACGAGTCCATTGAGCGCGTACGCTCCCCCCGCTCCCAACACTATCCCGACTATCCCGCCCAGCACGGATAGCATGATCGCCTCGATCACGAACTGGCTGAGGATGTCGTAGGTGCGCGCTCCAACAGCTTTGCGAATACCGATCTCTCGAGTTCGCTCGGAAACGGACACCAGCATGATGTTCATGATGCCTATTCCGCCCACCAGAAGTGATATCCCGGCGATTCCGGCCAACATGACTGTCAGCGTACCCAGGAGTTGCTGAAAGATGCCCAGGGTCTGTTCCTGGGTGAAAACTGTGAACTCGTCGCCAAAGGATGGCCGCAGTATTCGCTCAACCTGCGCCTTGACGAGATCGACCCTCTCAGACGAGGACGCCTGTATCACGATCGAGCTGAGGGACTTGCTTCCCAGTAGTTTCTGGGCGGTGGTGTAGGGCATGTAGACCTGATTGTCCTGGTCGCCCGTGAGAGAGCCGCCCACGGCAGCTGTGTGGCCGATCACCGTGAAGCGCTGCCCGTTGACCGATATGGTGCGGCCTACCGGATCGGCGGCCGGAAAGAGCTCGTCTTTCACCGACGAACCCAAGATGATCACCCGTGAACCGGCCGTCACTTCGCTACGCCTGAAGAATCTTCCGCTCACAAGTGTTGAGTTGAACACGTCGGTCGAGTACTCATTGCCCGCAGAGACAGTGGTGCGCCACGTTCGGTTCCCGTTCTTGAGAGTCAGTGGTCCCTGGACGACGGGAACGACAAGGTCCTCTGGAGCGAGTCTTCGCTCAAGCAGTTCAGCCTCGTCGGCAGTGAAC
>JAQIBK010000317.1 GCA_027859125.1 Actinomycetota bacterium
GTCCATGTCGACGGGTTCGTCCCACTGCAGCTCGACTCGGACCGTGTCCTCGGATATTCCGGGTACGCCGGGCTCACCGATGTCAGTGGTGGATATCTCGTCGACAGCGTTTTCAAAGAAGCTGACGCCACCGACAACCATGGCCACTGCGGAGCCGATGCAGCAGAGCAGCACTACGGCGATGATGCCGATGATGAGTCCGGTCTTGGATTTCTTCTTGGGCGGAGCGGCACCCATAGGGGCGCCGGGGGCGATGTTGCCCGGGGGTGCCGGAGCGGGGTACGCGCCAGCCGTGAGACTGCCGGTCGGCGGTGCAGATACTGGAATCGGCGGAATCGGAGGAGCTATGCTCGGCTCCGGAACGCCGGTTCTCGGTGCGGAAGGTGCTGTTGGAACCGGGGCGCTTGGAACCGGGGTGCTGACAGGCTCAGATGCCGGTGCGGGCGCCGCAGGTTCATCAGGGACGTCGTAGAAGTTGGAGAGGAATTCGGAGCTGTGTCCGTTCGGGCAAGCTCCATCCTCTGTCACGTACACATTCTTACCGCAGAGCGCGCATTGCGCAGCTTTTGCCATTACCGGTTCCCCTCCAATGTTGGTGCCTTTGCAACAGCATACCGTACACACGCGGATGTAGGCACGCGCGCGCTGACGGCGACACCTCTGGGGGATTTGAGAGCAAGTCTAGTATTTACTCTTGACTAGTGTAAAGTATATAGTACTATGCAGTTGGTAGTTGATATGAACCGGTCGAATACGACTCGTCGCGAGAGCGGCGTTGGAGTGCAGGCCACGACAGGGGAAAGGGGTGAGCCCATGACTGAGAACGAGCCCGCCATCGTGCGCAAGTTTCGCAAGGAGTTGAACTCCGGGACCGTCTCGCTCGTGCTTCTGGCAACCCTCGACCAAGCTCCCGAGCCACTGTACGGCTATCAGATAGCCAAGCAGCTCGAGGAGAAGGCGGAAGGGGGCGTACCCGTGAAACAGGGCACGCTGTATCCCATTCTGCGGTCGATGAACGACAACGGGCTGCTGGGCAGCGTGGTCGAGCCGAGCGTGTCAGGACCACCACGAAAGTACTACACGATCACAGACTATGGTCGCGAGGTCTTGGCGACCTGGAAGTCGGAATGGATGAGCACTCGCGACTTCGTGGATGCGGTACTGAAGGGGGATATCGGGTGATGATCGAACAGTATCTGAAAGATCTGAAAGCGCAGCTCGCTGGGCAGGACCCTGCGCTGGCACAGGACGCACTGTATGACGCCGAGGAGCACCTTCGGGCTGAGATGGCCGATGTCGCTCCCGAGGAGCAGGCCGCTCGCTTCGAGGAGGTCGTCGAGTCTTACGGTAGTCCCGAGGAGGTCGCAACGGCCTATCGCGAGACCGAGATCACGGTGGCCAAGGCGCTCAAGGCGCCAAAGACGCGGAGCCACGAAACGTTCATCGGCAAGTTCTTCGGTGTGCTCGTCGATCCGCAGGCGTGGGGAGCGGTCGTGTACATGCTTCTCTCGATAATCACGGGCACCGTTTACTTCACGATCGTGACGACTGGCGTCTCGCTATCGCTGGGCCTTGCGATTCTGATCATCGGCATTCCGATCATGTTGCTGTTCTTGGGGATCGTTCGGGCGGTTTCGCTTCTCGAGGGCCGGATCGTGGAGGGCCTGCTGGGTGTTCGCATGCCTCGTCGGCCACGCATGGCTCCCTCTGGCGGCAACCTGTGGGAGCGCATCAAGTGGTGGCTGTCCGATTACCGCACGTGGACGACCATGCTCTACATGGGGCTGCAGCTGCCTTTGGGTGTCTTCTACTTCAGCGTCACCGTGAGCCTCGCTTCGTTCTTTGCCGGCACTGTGGCGGCTCCGTTCGTGCAGGTGATCACTGGTGAGCCCATCGCACATTTCGGCGACTACGGATACATGCTCTACGGATGGGCGATGCCACTGGTGGTGGTCGGTGGTCTGCTCGGATTCGTGGTGTTGATGCATCTCGTCAAACTCGCAGGACGTCTGCACGGGGCGTACGCGAAGGTCATGTTGGTGGGCAACTTCTCCGAGTCTGCCGCTTCATAGCACTCGGTATGGGAACAGGAGGATTGAAATGATCAGAACGAGAATCACAGCGGTGATCGCTGCTGGAGTGTTGGTCGCTGCAGCGTTCTCGATGACTGGCTGCTACCGCGTCGATCTGCGTGAAGAAGGTGACTCGGCGATCGAGCGGGTCAGGCTCGGACAGGCGGACGAAGTGGTTGTCGACCTTGAGATGGGTGCGGGCGATCTCACTGTCGAGGGCGGGGCGAAGGACCTCATGGAGGCGACATTCGCCTACAGTGATGGCCGACACAAGCCCAAGGTCGGATACGACGTGCGAGGCGACGTCGGCACGCTGAGCGTGCGGCAGCCCAATGCGCCTTCGTTCCTCGGTTTCGACAACTATCGCAACACCTGGGACATTCAGTTCGCTCAGGACGTGCCTATGGAGCTGAGCGTCGACATGGGCGCAGGCACCACGGATTTCACGCTCGGCGACTTGATGCTGACGGACTTCACCCTGAAAGCGGGCGCCGGTGATATTGGTCTTGATCTGTCCGGCAGTCGCTACTTGACGGATCTGGTGGTCGAGACCGGAGCAGGCGCTCTCGTGGTCGATCTGTCGGGCGATGTGTGGATGGATGACCTGGATGCCAGGATCACAGCTGGTGCCGGTGACATCACAGTCATCGTGCCTGATGGCATCGGCGTGCGAGTCAGAGTGGACAAAGGTCTTGGCGACATTGAAGCGGGTGGTTTTGTAAGTGAGGGATCAGACGTCTACGTCAACCAGGTATACGGTGATTCCGATGTCGTGATCGACGTCTTGGTTGAGGCTGGTGTTGGTCAGATCACTCTGAAGCAGCTTTAGGGGCTTCAGGGTAGCGATTCCACCAAGGACCTCCGGCGCGATCGCCGGGGGCCCTTGCCGTTCGTCAGGTGGTTCTGTTCTAGCGCGAGGGACGGGGTTATAGTGAGTGAAGGGGAGAGACAGGATCCCGACACATGCGCCTTGCGGCAGAGTTTCATATTGGGGAAGAGCAAGGCAGTCGGCGTACTGTATTGATCATGTCGGCTGTAATCGCTGTCGCGATTGTGACGTGGTTCGGATATACGCGGTACGTCGTGCAGGCTGACCAGTCAGATTACAAAGCTCAGGTGCTTTCAGAGACCAGCCATCACGCAGAGTCCCTTAGGGTCGCCATAGAGCGGCGAGTCGGTCTGTTGGACGGGCTTGAGGCGTATGCGATTCTAGAGTTGGAGTCCGGGGGAGATTTTGAGGAGTTCTCGTCGATCGCCCAAGGCCTAGTTTCCTCTGTCGATGGTGTTCGCAACGTCATCATCGCTCCCGCAGGTGTGAACGAGTTCGTTTTCCCCATCGAGGGCAATGAAGCCGCCGTGGGTCACGATCTATTGGCCGACGAGCGACCGGAAGTACGGCGTGACGTCCGGCTGGCCATTGAGACTGGCCGCGAGGTGCTCAGCGGCCCCTATGAGCTGCGCCAGGGAGGCCAAGGTTTGGTCGCTAGGCGAGCTATCGCTAACTCCGGCGAGTTCTGGGGATTCGTGACCATGGTCGTCGACCTTCAGCCCATCATCGATGAGTCTGGCCTGGTGACTCGCCCAGGCATTGTGGACACGGTCGCCTACGTCGAGGGAGGCGGGGTCTTTTATGGCGATGCGAGAGTCATGGAACGTGATCCAGTTGAGGCTCGGTTCGAGATCGATCAAGAAGAATGGATCATAGCTGAGGCACCTGTGATCGGCTGGGACGCTTGTGCCCGCGAGCACACGCGCTCGGAGCGCGATCTGGCGCTGATCGCTCTCATGCTTGGATTGATGGGCGTGTGGTTCACGTTGCGCCATGAGAACAGATTGCTCACGATCAACAGTGAGCTCGAGTCCGCAACGCAGGCCAAGGATCGCTTCCTGGCATCCATGAGTCACGAGCTGCGAACGCCACTGAACTCGATCATTGGCTTCAGCGGGATTCTCGATCAGGAGTTGGCAGGACCCATTAATGATGAGCAGCGCAGACAGGTGAGAATGATCAGGAACTCCGGAGAGTCGCTGTTGGCCATTGTCGATGAGGTCCTGATCATAACGAGGCTACAGGCCGGCATAGACATTTTGAACCCGGTGCGATTCGACGTCCTCGAGTTCGTAGAAGCCCTGAGTGCCCGGATGGAGCCGCTCGCGCAGGCGAAGGGCCTGCGCTACGACACCTCTGTCACGGGTGGTTGTCATATGAACACCGACCGCGACAAGCTCAGAGCGGCCCTCTTCAATGTGGCGGCCAACGCCATTGCGTACACAGACAATGGTGAGGTGCGACTGGACGTTGAGTGCGGGACCGATGAGGTCACATTCAGGGTTCAAGACACTGGACGAGGTATGGAGCCCGCAGACATAGAGAGCGTTTTCGAGAAGTTCGAGCAGATCACTCCGGACGAGGGCGGCAAGAACCAAGGAGTCGGCCTGGGTCTTTCGATAGCACGCCAGATTGTCGACATGCTAGGTGGTCGCGTGAGCGTCGACAGCGAGCCCGGAGTCGGCAGTCTGTTCGAGATAATCGTCCCGGTCGACGTATCCCAGAAGTAGTCGCTCGCGTGACGCGCTCACTCAGTTTCAGGTGGCTTTCTCATTCTCTTCTTCGTCGACTTGCGAGCCTTCGCGTCGAGGCGTCGTGCCTTGGCGCGTCTGCTCGGTCGGGTGGGAACACGCGTCGGATCCTTGTGAAGTGAGTCCTCGATGCGAAGACGCAGGCGCCGCAGGCAGTCCTGGCGGTTCCTGTACTGACTCCGCTCCCGCTGGCCCACCACGGTGATGCCAGTGGGCCTGTGCACCAGGCGCACAGCACTGTCCGTGGTGTTCACTGACTGGCCTCCCTTGCCCGACGAGCGAAACGTGTAGACGTCGCACTCGGCCAGGAGCTCGACGTTCGTCGGGGGGAGGATGTAGTCGTTCGGGCTCATTCCTCGGGCTCCCTTCACGCAGTATCTTCGGGTACATTATCCCCATGAGCGGCAACTCAGTCGTCGGCACGTGTTCTTGGACCGACAAGACCATGATACAGGCGTACTATCCACGCGGGGTCTCATCGGCAGAGGCTCGGCTGAGGTATTATGCGTCTCGCTTCGATACTGTCGAGGTCGACTCCACTTACTACGGGCTTCCCCAGCGAGCGCATGCCGAGAACTGGGCGCGTCGGACTCCGGACGATTTCACGTTCCATATCAAGGCGTATGGACTCATGACCGGCCATGCCGTGGACGAACGTGCGCTTCACCCCGAACTGCGCGATTACTCGTACTCCGTGAGTCGACGCGGGCGAGTCTATGATGCCGAACGCTCCATGGTAGAGAGGGCCTTCGAGATCTTTGCCCGGGAGCTGGAGCCGCTTCGTGACGCGGGCAAGCTGGGCGGGGTGCTCCTGCAGTTTCCGCCGTCATTCCAGGCGCAACATGCCGATGAGCGCCGAGAGAATCTGCGACAGCTCGACTACGCAGGAAGTCTGGTGCGCTATCTCACCGGAGCGGAGGTCATGGTGGAGTTCCGCCATCCGTCGTGGGTGGAGGCCGGAAGGCTGGAGAACACACTGCGCTTCCTGCGTGACAGGCAGTACTGCTACGTCAGCGTGGACGCTCCTCAGTTCCCTGATCACAGCACCATGCCGCCCATCTCGGCGGCGACAGGCCCCTGGGCGTACGTTCGGCTGCACGGGCGCAACCGCGAGACGTGGGGGGCACAGACCGCATCTGCGGCCGATCGCTTCGACCACCTGTATAGTGGCGCCGAGCTGCGTGAGTGGGATCGGCCGGTTCGCGCGTTGTCGGGTGAGACCGATCGGACCTTCGTCATGTTCAACAACTGCAAGTACGATTTCGCTCCGCGGAACGCTGCCGAGATGGCAGTCATCCTGGGTGATGTGGTCGCTCCGCGCCCGGGTGGCGCGCCGACCGGCGAGCCGGGCATCCAATCGGGAGCTGACCGGCTGCCGCTGCGGACGGCAGCCTCCGATACGGCTGGCGAAAGCGTCGCTGCAGACACGGGTCAACTCGATCTGGGCATCTGAACACATCAACACTTGACTACTGTGAACCATATAGTACTGTGTACTCTAGTATTCACTTGCGGCGATGCCTTTTGGGGTCCGTCGCGCCAACATGGAGGGGTCATGAGAGTTCTGCGAAATGTGTTCAGGAGGAAGCTGCGCGCGTTCCTCACCATATTCGGCATCACCATTGGTGTTGTCGCGCTGGTGGTCATGGGCGGCATGGCTGAGAAGCTGCAACTGCTTGTCGACGGCGGCTCCGACTACTACGCCGACAAGGTCATCGTGTCCGGACCGGGGGCCATGGCTGGGTTTGGCACCGATCCGATCTCGATCGATCTGATCGATGAGATCGAAGCGGTCGACGGCGTCACGCGCGTCTCGGCTTCGATCATGATGCTGCTCGACGAGGATCCATCTAGCGTGAACATGGGCATACCGCCCAATATCAGCGGCGAGGATCTGCGCTACGAAGGCTACGAGGATTTCGAGACTCGTATCGCCGATGGACGCGATCTGACCGTCGACGACTTGGGCAAGGCGGTCGTGGGTTCCGATCTCGTGAGCAAGCTCGATGCGGAGGTCGGCGGCACAATCGAGTTGAGAGGCGTGGAGTTCGAGGTCGTCGGCATCTTTGAGAAGACCCTCACCGCACCCGACCAGGCGGTCAAGATCCTGCTGCCGGATGCCCAGGATCTGCTCGTGAAGGACCTGCCTGCTGCGATTCGGGAGCAAGTCGACCCGCGCGATCTGGCGACCTCCATGGCTGTGTATGTGGAGGATGGCGTCGATGCAGACAAGCTCGCCGAGACGATCGAGATCGAGGTAGCGGATATCTCTGCGATGGGGCCGACTGGTTTCATCAAGTCGGTCAAGGAGCCGCTCCAGATATTCAGTCAGATCATCTACGCGATCGCCCTCATATCGCTCATGGTCGGCGGGCTGTCTGTGATCAACACCATGACCATGGCCGTCGCAGAGCGGACACGTGAGATAGGTATCCGCAAGGCGATCGGTGCCACCGATGGCGACATCATGGGTCAGTTCGTGCTCGAGTCGGCGATCATGGGACTCCTGGGCGGACTCTTCGGACTTGGCTTGGGGACGCTGATCACTATTG
>JAQIBK010000258.1 GCA_027859125.1 Actinomycetota bacterium
GCGAGGACGTCGCTCATCAAGAACGTCACCCGTTTCGTGATCGCGCACAGGCTCTCAACGATCCGAGACGCCGACACGATCCTTGTGATGAACGAGGGGCAGATAATCGAGAGCGGCAAGCATGATGATCTGATCGAGAAGGGCGGCTTCTACTGCGATCTGTACAACAGTCAGTTCGGAGAGCCACTGGATGAGGTGGGGTAGGAGACACCGTTCATCCGCGCTGGAGGTCGTTCATCAGTAAATAACTGAAGTATTCGTCATGTTGTCTTAACAGCTATTATCCTAATCCTCAGGACACCGATAGAGAAAGTATGGGTTTCAGGGGAGCACGGGGGTCGGCATGGGGAAGTTGTACGACTACACACAGCGTATCCAGCAGCACATCGAGGAGAACAACCTCGACGTCTTCAAGACTCGTGGGGCCATCGCCATGAAGGTTGGATTCATTGTGACTCTAGTGAAGCCGGACGACCCTGACGATGCTGAGAAGATCGAACGCCTGCGGGACGCGGCCAAAGAGGTCCTCGGCCTGCGTCTCTACTGACGGGCGATGCAATGATGAAGCGAGCAGTGCCCAAGCGAGCATATTCGGCAGTTCCAGCAGCTTCATCGGTGAAATCCGATCGGGCGCTCAAGCGCACTCTGCGGGCCAAGCGACAGAAGATCGCCATCTTCCTGATCATTCTTGGTGGACTGGTCTTTGCCACGGCGTATGTGCCTGCTGGTGGGAAGGTTCACACCTTCACTGAGATCAGCGACTACAATCCTGCTCGCGATAGCGGCTGCACCAACTCCGGCGAGGGCTGCCATGGCACGGAGACCTCGTACCAGAACTTCCATGACTATCACCCCGACACGGAGTGCGGCACATGTCATGAGTACACCGGCGTGGGCTGCATCCCGTGCCACGGACCACAACAACACGAGTGCGCCGCATGCCACGATGGCAGTATGGTCGGTGCGTCGGACTGTGTACGCCTGACCGACCCGTTCCCCAACGGGCACTACCGCGAGACCACGCATACTGCCATGGGCACCGTCATGGATCGCGAAGTCAGGATTGCTGCAGACGGTGAGGCACTTCTCACGTGCGCGGATTGCCACTCGCGGGATCTTCAGGCGGCTCATACGGGTGTGCCGGTGATCCAAGACAGTGAGTACGGTGAAGATGTCGGGTGCTACGAGTGCCACAACGACACGCAGGCGAACGGTCTCGAGCAGGTTCTCGGTGATTGGCCCGATCGTTCGTGCGAGGTATGCCACGACGAGGACTCCTCGGCACCCATGCATGATTCCGAGGTTGCATCCTCCGTGGAGGCCAGCGGCTCAGTCGGCTGCAGCGATTCCGGTGACGGATGCCACAGTGCGGGCGATATTCATGGAGTCCACGTCGTGGCACCAACGGATTGCACTGGATCCGCCAAGGACGGAGAGCCCGGATGTCACGATCTCGCGGTCGAGTCGAGCAAGCCGGTCGCGCTTTCCTGCGGTGAGGCGAGGGAGTGTCACGCTGAGCCAGGTGGATTCGAGCCCGATACTTCGATGCACGGCGAGATCGGCGGCTACGATACCGAGCACCATGTAGCCGGTCCTCGTCAGGCTTCGGCCACCTACTACGATCGCCGGTCGGGAGTTTCCACTCCGTGCGGCGCATGCCACTCCATGTCTCTCGGCGCGGATCACACGCGACCGAACGCGACAATGGGATCCGGTTCTGCGTGCGATGACTGTCACAACGACAGCGCATCGACCGTGGAGATCGTGAAGAGCTCGTGGGAGGCAAGAGATACAAGCCTTGCGTGTGAGGCGTGCCACGGTCAGTCGGGAGTGGCCCAGCCTCACACTGGTATCGACAATGTGCATTTTGCCTTGGAGTACAGCAGATTCGGCACCATAGAGGCAGGCTCGTGTCAGAAGAGCGGGTGTCACGGCAGCATAGATGTCCGTGAAGTCCACGCTGAGATCGGATGCGCCTTCCCCGGTTGCCACACTGCCAGCGGAGACATCCGCGGCGACCGGATAATGAGCTGCGGCGGCACCGACTCGACCCAGGGCACCTGCCACACCAGCTCCGAGCGCCACACAGAGGCCGACGACAAGCACGACGCCACCGAGTACAGTCATCTCGGCGACGAGGAGGTCGGCTCGTGCGAGAAGGCCGGCTGCCACGACACCATCGACGTGCGCGAGCTGCACACCACCGATCACTGCTACACATCCGGCTGCCACACAGAGGGCGGTCCGACCCTCATGAGCTGCGGCGGCACCGACGACACCGAGGGCACCTGCCACACCAGCTCCGAGCGCCACACAGAGGCCGACGACAAGCACTTCGGTATCGAACTGGATCCGCTCGGCAATGAAGTCCCCGGAACGTGTGGGGGCTCTGGCTGCCACGACACGATCGATGTGCGCGAGCTGCACACCACCGATCACTGCTACACATCGGGCTGCCACACAGAGGGCGGTCCGACCGTGCTGAGTTGCGGCGGCTATGACGGTCTGGAGGGCGCATGCCATGCCCCGGCGCCCCCCGCTACATGTGTGCCGGTCGTTCCCCTCTCCATCAAGAGCACGGGCTCGGTCGAAGATGCCAGTGATATCTCCCAGTCGGTCCTTGTGAGCGTCATGCCGTGCACGACGGTCGAACCGACTGTGTGCGCGAGCTCCACCGTCACATTGCCCACTGTGATCAAGAGCAGTATCGAGGAGTCGAAAACAGCGGCTCCTGTCGCCGAATCGCCAGTAACCGAGACGTCTTCGCGCATGTCAGACGACGAGTCCGGATCCGTTGATACAGCTATCGAAGGGGAAGCCGACTGATGATCAAATCGATTCGCGTAAAGATCCTTGTGGGTGTTGTGGTCATCAATCTTCTTGGAGCAGTGGCCATAGTCGTGTACCTACACCAGTCCTTTTCCACCGAGCTTGATACCACGGTTGCGGACACGGCGACTCAGAGCGTGGCAGCCTGGGATCACGTGAAGGGGGTGGAGGTCGGTCTCGACCCCGTTGCTCAACCGGGCCGCGCCCTTGAGATCCTTGAGAGCATGAAAGCGATCACCGGTGCGGACTATGGATTGATGATCAACAAGGACTCCACAGATGAAACCGCCTATCTTGCGGCGAGAGAAAGCGTTGGCCTTCCGAGCAATTGGAGCGAACGTGATATGTACGGCCTGTTGGTGGCGACGGATGCGGGTACGTCGGACATGATGTTGTTCGAGGTGCCGGCGATCGATGTGCCGGAGACCGGCAAGAGGGTCGGCGTGGAGAATGGCGCATGCTCACAGATGTGTCATGAGGGCATCTCTGGTTCAGGACCGTACTGGACTGTCCGATGGAGTGGAGACGAGAGCAGCCGGGGGCATTCGGTCTTTCCCGTTCTGGGTGCGGATGGCGAGCCGGTTGGTATCGTCTACACTATCGATGACATCAGCCGACAGGCTGAAGTAGCCAAGGATTCGATGTTGCGCACACTGCTTGTCGTCGGGATGACACTTCTTGTTTCGACTCTCGTCATCGGCGCGCTCATTGATCTTTGGATATTCCGTCGTCTGGTGACCATGACGCAGAGCATGGAGGAGATCTCGATGCGTATCGCTGGCGGTGACTTCGACGCCACCTACGAGACCGATGGAACTCTGGACGAGATAGGTGCGTTCGAGCAGTTCTTTGCGGACTTCGTCAAAGTCATCTCCGCGACCCTAAGGTCACTTGTCAACACGAAGTAGTCTCCTGGAGTCTGATCGGTGCACAGAGCGGGACCTCATCCCGGCTCGGCCACTGCCGAGTAGCTCCCCGATGAGGCACTATGGAACGACATGATCGCCGAGTCCGGTCCTGTTCGACGGTTGAGTGAAGCCGTTTATGGCCTCATGGTTGCTACAGCTCAGATAGGGCGAGTTCGAACGTCCGATCATATGGAGAGGACAGCGGAGATTCTTCCGCAGTCTCCAAAGCGGACATATCAGTTGCTTGCAGGCCAGGAATGGGCCTGCACAGTTCGATGTGTCCCCAGTCGATCGACTAGCAAGGAGAATCCTGATGCATCGCCATCACGCATGCTGCGGCCACGGCCGCACTGAGCCTGTGACCTACGATCCCCGTTCCGTCGATGATGAGTTCATGCAGGCTGCTGCTCGTGAAAGTAGCGAGCATCGCGCACTGGCCGCCCATGCCCACGCCGCATCGCTTTTCGTGACGATAGCGGCCGGGCTTCTGTTCTTTGGTGTTACCAGGAAGTACTTCGGCCGTGCCCGGTAAAACCTCGCTCACCTCGATAGCGCAGCTACTGAACTCTCTTCAGCCGCGCACTGGTGTTCGAGCACAACTCGTTGGGGCCACCCTGATGTGGCTCATCGGTGCTTCGATTCTCATGGTCAGAGGCATCGGCTATGTGCATGACCGCTACTGGCACGCTTGGGTGCTAGGTCTTGGACTCGCGCTGGGTGTGGTCAAGTCTCGCGCTCTGCTCGATCGAGTGGCGCGCAAGGCAGTCGCTCGAATTCATGACAGGGGAACAGCCGGGTTCTTTGGATTCTTCTCCCTTCGGTCATGGGCGTTGATCGGTCTGATGATGGGCGGCGGTATCGCGCTGCGCCACATGGTCGTCCGCCCTGGGGTGATCGGTGCGGGCATCATGGGTGCGATCTACATCGGCGTTGGTACGGCGCTCTTGCTCGCCGATCGGATATTCTGGAAGGCGATCACTGCGATGGCCTCGACGAGCAGATAGTCAGGAATCGGCGGGAGCGTCCGTACATCATTCGGCGTAGCGAGAGATACTCCCCCGGACGGTGGGCAGCAGGTACGTCTCTGGCATACGATGGTCTCATGCAGACAATGACCTCACTGCGCGAACGCGCTGAAAGAATCGACCCCTTCATCGCCGACGTGGCGCTGGCGCTGGTGCTCACGGCGCTCGTCGTCGGACCACTCAGGGCGACGGTTCTTCATGGTGGCGCTCTGGCGGGGCTGAGACCAGGAGTAGCTCGCCAGGTGCCAATTCTGGCATACGTGCTCGCTGCGGCAACAACTCTGCCTCTTGCGTTCCGACGTCAAGCACCCGGACTGGTACTCATCATCGTGAGCATTGCGACCGCGGCGTACATGTCGGGACCCTTTCCTCCATCCACTATCAGTTTTGGCCCCATGATCGCGATGTACACGGTGGCGACTCGCTCCGAGCGACGTCGGGCCGCAGTGTATGCGATGTTCGCGGTGGGGACGACCGTGGGCATCCTTGTTTCCACATTCTCCGAGGCTCGGTGGGTGGCCGAGGTCGTCATGCTTGTCGCCCTCGTGATCGCGGCGGCGCTGTATGGAGATGCCACGCGCAATCGCCGCGACTATGTATCTGCTGTCGAGATGCGTGCGATCGAGGCCGAGAGAACCCGTGAGGAAGAGGCGCTGCGGCGTGTGAACGAGGAACGTGTTCGGATAGCGCGGGAGGTGCACGACACCGTGGCACACAGCCTTTCGATCGTGGCGGTTCAATCGGGCGCTGCTCTCACAGTCTTTGAGACCGATCCCGATCAGGTGCGCACCTCGTTGCAGGGCATCAGTGCCACCAGTCGAGATGCCCTCAAAGGCCTGCGCTCCATGATCGACGTGCTGCGCACGGGCCCCGAGGATGCACAGTTGACCCCGGTGCCAGACCTTAGGCGTCTCGATGATCTCGTTGAGAGCGTTCGAGACGCCGGTTTCGCGGTGGCATCGAATCTCATGGGGGATATTGACGAGCTTCCGGCGGTCATCTCGACGTCCGCGTACCGCATAGTCCAAGAGGCGCTCACGAATGCCGTGCGTCACTCGAACGCCGATCGAATCGACGTGACCATATCCGTTGGCGACAGCTGTCGTATCCACGTCGCAGACAACGGGCAAGGTCCGGTCGCCGACACAGTCGAGCGAGGCGGGCATGGCCTTGTCGGCATGAGAGAACGTGTCGCGGCCCTTGGTGGGGAGTTCTCATCGGGCGAGGGCGAGGATGGCGGTTTTCAGATAACTGCATCGATTCCCATGGGGATGGCATGAGATGAACATCCGAGTACTGATCGTCGATGACCAGGCGCTCGTGCGCGCCGGCTTCAAAGTGCTCGTGGACAGCGCTCCGGATCTCGAGGTCGTGGGCGAGGCCTCCGACGGCGATGAGGCCATCAGGCTGGCCGCCGAAACGGCACCCGACGTGATCCTCATGGACATCCGCATGCCGCGAATGGACGGTCTTGCTGCCACGCGAGAGATCCTCGCAGCGGCGTCGAGTCCCGGTCCGCGGATCCTGGTTCTCACGACCGTCGACATCGATGACTACGATTACGAGGCATTGCGCGCCGGCGCGAGCGGTTTCCTGCTCAAGGACACCGAGCCTGCTGCGCTGATCGACGCCATCCGAGTGATCGCCAAGGGTGACGCGCTGCTATCTCCCTCGATCACGCGTCGACTGATCGAGGAGTTCGTGAAGCGTCCCGAGAACGCGAGCGCGTCCTCGGCGCAGTTCGACTCGCTCACCGAGCGTGAGCTCGAGGTGCTCGTGCTGGTGGGCCACGGCCTGAGCAACGACGAGATCGCCGAACGCCTAGTGATCAGCCCCATGACCGCCAAGACGCACGTCAGCCGCATCTTCATGAAACTCGGAGCACGCGATCGCGCTCAGCTCGTGGTCATGACCTACGAGGCGGGCCTGGTCGTCCCCGGCACGTAGCGATTCGGGCGTCATCCGGAGACGCCCGTCCTGGGCGTACTCCCTGGGGAGTACTGCGCCCGGCACACCCACCTGTGGACGTATGCAGAGACACCCCTGACGCATGACGAAATCCGACACCCTGTCCCGTAGCGTGTTCCGTGATGGAGTGGAACACGCTACGGAGGTCGAATATGGATCGGACAGCCTGCCCGCATGGCATCGCCGGAGTCTCGCGATGAGTGGTGCAAGGAAATGGCTCAAGCGTCGAAAAGGGCTCGTGGCGTTCGTGGCACTCGCGGCGATCGCAGGCTCTGTCTACTACGTGACCAATACGCCCGATACCGCCGAGGAGGGCGTCACCTATCGAACCGAGGCTGCATCGACGGGAACACTCTCAGTGACTATCGCCGGAACGGGCAACGTGGCTGTCAAGGAGCAGATAGAGATCTGGCCCGACAGCGCAGGCACAGTCGCATCGATCGAAGCCACGGAGGGCGCAGCGGTCGTGTTGGGTCAGGTCCTGTTCACGATCGACGGATCCGGTTCTGCCGATGAGACTGCGCGTGCACTTGCCAGCTACCGATCAGCCGTAGCAGGCGTTGCTCGCAGCGAGGTGGACCTGCTCAAGTCGCAGCAGGATCACGACGCGCTTGTCGAGCGTAGCGAGGATCCCTCGCAGACCGTGACGCAGGACCAGATCGACCTTGCTGCGGCCTCGTTGGCTTCTTCCGAGGCCGGGCTGGCTTCCAGCAAGTCCTCGCAGTCGAGCGCATGGAGCTCGTACGAGGATGCGAAGGCCGCCCAGGACATCATCGAGGTGCTCGCACCATGTGATGGCACGCTCGCGTCGCTCGACATCGAGGTTGGCGATGACGTTTCCGCTGCAGGCGATTCCGCCAGCAGCTCGGGTGCGGGATCGACCACGACAGCTGCAGCCACGAGCTCCTCGGCTCCGGCGCTGATCGAGGAGGAGGGTTCGCTAGGCCTCTCGCTGGAGATCAACGAGGTCGATGTGCCCGGTCTCGAAGTCGGGCAGAAGGCCACCGTGGACTTCGATGCGCTTCCCGATGTGACGCTCTCCGGCACCGTTCAGGAGATCGATCGCGTAGGCGTGGATACGCAGGGAGTGGTCACGTACGGGTGCTGGATAGAGTTCGACACGTCAACCTCCGATGTGCGCAGCGGTATGTCCGCGAACGCGACCGTCATCACGGCTGTGCAGCAGAACGCTCTGCTCGTCACCAACGCCGCGGTCAAGACGGACACCGACGGCAACGACTACGTTCAGATACTCGATGCCGCGACAGGCGAACCGTACGACGTGTTCGTCGAGGTCGGGCTCTAGGGCACGACTCAGACAGAGATCCTGAGTGGGCTGAACGAGGGCGACGAAGTGGTCACGAGCTCGGTCTCCGGTGACACGGGAACGAGCGGCTCCTCGGGTGGCGGCATCGGCATCCCCGGCATGGGCGGAGGGCCGCGCGGATGACGCCGGTCATCGAAGTGAGCGATCTGCACAAGATCTACTCCAGCGGGCTCGCTGAGACCCACGCTCTCCGCGGAATCGACCTGACCGTTGAGCGTGGTGAGTTCGTGGCGGTGATGGGCCCGTCGGGGTCGGGCAAGTCCACACTCATGCACATTCTGGGCTGTCTCGA
The DNA here is from genome assembly GCA_027859125.1 of Actinomycetota bacterium. Lineage (GTDB taxonomy): Bacteria > Actinomycetota > Coriobacteriia > Anaerosomatales > UBA3086 > UBA3086. The sequence goes on from JAQIBK010000258.1 coordinate 8,350, forward strand.
CACATCCACCAGCGGCACTTTCCTGCTCGATGGTCAGGAGGTGTCGAACATGGACACCGACGAACTCGCCTCGTTGCGTCGCACTACGATCGGCTTCGTGTTCCAGGCGTTCAACCTCCTGTCGCGAGCCTCGGTGCTGCGCAACGTGACTCTGCCAATGCTCTACGCGCGGGTCGCGCCGGAGGAGCGTGAGGAGCGTGCACGCAAGGCGCTGCTCGAGGTCGAGCTCGAAGAGGAGCTTCACGCGCACCTGTCCAACGAGCTCTCGGGCGGTCAGATGCAACGCGTCGCCATCGCCCGTGCCCTCGTGAACGACCCCTCGCTCATCCTTGCCGATGAACCCACCGGCAATCTCGACACCAAGACGGGTGATGCCGTGATGGAGCTGTTCCACAGGTTGCACCGAGAGGGCCGCACTATCCTGCTCATCACCCATGAGCCCGAGGTCGCCGCCCACGCGCAGCGCATCATCCACATCCAGGATGGCGTCATCGACCGCGAGGAGTGTACGGGTGATGCCGCATGAGGATCACCGATCTGCTCACCGAGACGCTCCTCTCGCTCACCTCGAACAAGGTACGCTCCGGGCTTACTATCCTGGGCATCGTCGTTGGCATCGCCTCGGTCGTTGTCATGGTCGCGATCGGGCAGGGCTCGCAGGCGAGCATTGAGGGGAGCATCGAGGGCATGGGCTCGAACCTGCTCATGATCTCTCCGTCATCACCGGGAAGCGGCGGCGGCTTCCGCATGGCGCCGGGTGCCGTACAGACGCTCAAGCTCGAGGACGC
>JAQIBK010000153.1 GCA_027859125.1 Actinomycetota bacterium
AGCTGACGCAGGACGCGGCCCGATTCCTCAGGCCGCGGCCGATTTCATTCCAGTGCTGCCGATACTCCCCTAGAACTTGACCTGAGGGGTCTCCTTGGCGATCTCCTCGATCTCAAAGAGGTCCTCCTTGGTGAATCCGAACATGCCGGCCAGGATGCTGTTCGGGAACGTCTCGACCGAGATGTTGTAACTCATGACCGAGTCGTTGTAGAACTGACGCGAGTAGGCGATCTTGGACTCTGTGCCCGAGAGCTCCTCCTGCAGCATCATGAAGTTCTGGTTAGCCTTGAGGTCGGGATACGCCTCGGACACGGCGAACAGGCTCTTGAGAGCGCCGGTCAGCATGTTCTCAGCCTCGCCCTGAGCCTTGGCACCCTGTGCACCCATGGCCATGTTGCGGGCCTGGGTGACCTTCTCAAAGGTCCCTGCCTCATGTGTTGCGTAGCCCTTGACCGTCTCCACCAGGTTGGGGATCAGGTCATAGCGCCTTCTGAGCTGGACATCGATTTGCGCCCACGCGTTCTTGACGCGGTTGCGCAAGACCACGAGCCGGTTGTAGATCGCTATGGCGATTCCAGCGATGACGAGCAGAATCGCCCCCACACCACCGCCACACAGCAGAAACTCCATTATGAGTCCTCCCATCGGCTTCGTGCCGAGAAACGTGTCGCCGTTCAGCGACGACATTCATCCTTGCGGTACACTCCCCACACGCATTGATGGTATCAGAACAGGGACGCGAATGATTCCGATAAAGGACCAGAATCCCACCAGTGGATTCGCGTGGGTGACTCTCATGTTACTGGTCGCCAACGTAAGCGTCTTTGCCTACGAGGCGTCACTGTCAGCCCCAGCACTCAATGACCTGATCGCCACCTGGACTTTCGTCCCCTCGCGATTCCTGGCCGACCCATTCTCCCCGCTGCAGTGGGCCACCCTCTTCGCCGCTATGTTCATGCACGGCGGATGGCTGCATCTGGGCAGCAATATGCTGTACCTCTGGATATTCGGGAACAACATCGAGGACCGCCTCGGTGCCGTTCGTTTCGTGGCATTCTACCTGCTCGCTGGCGTCATCGCGACCGCTGCCCAGACCATCGCAGACACGAGCTCCAATGTGCCGATGCTTGGTGCGAGCGGTGCGATAGCCGGGGTGCTGGGCGCCTATCTGGTCCTGTACCCTCGCGCCAAAGTGCTCACCGTGATCCCGATCTTCTTCTTCATCGAGCTCGCGGCGCTACCAGCGGTGTTCGTGATCGGGTTCTGGTTCCTGACCCAGCTGGTGCAGGGCGTGGCATCGATCTCACCTCTGGCGGCAGAAGGCGGCGTCGCGTGGTTCGCGCACATCGGAGGATTCGCCACAGGCGTGGCAGTGGCGTTGCCGTTCTCAATCTCAGACGGCATGAAGAAGCGAAAGAAGCGCTTCAGCGCCACATGGAAGTAGTGTGACCGCGCCACGAGAGACCGAGTCTAGCGGCCCTGATTCCTGGAATCGCCGATCTCAGCAAGGATATCCTCGACGCAGTCCATCGCGGTGAGCTGGCGACGGAAGTACTCGCAGTAGGCCTCGATACGCGCGTCGTCCTCTACCGTGCGCTCAAAGAGCTCCGGCGACTCGCCCTCATCATCGATCTCGAATACCGCGTAGCCGTTGCCCTCATCGGCGAGAGCCTGCATGGCGGAGAGCAGAAATGCGGGGATACGCACGTATACGGAGACATTCTCACCGCAGCGCGGACAGGAGAACACGACCTCGGCTTCCTCGGGGTCGCGCAACACGACGCTGTCGATGTCCTCTACAGCAACCTCGACCGGCCCGTCGTTCGGGCACTGAATCATGAATCGCATCGTCATCGCCTCCTTTGCGTCAACATCCTACACATATTGTACCGCGACTGGGTAATCCTTAGCAGTCGCTTCTCCGACTGTACGCAAGAATCACGCCACACGAAACCCCACGACCGGATCGGTTGCGTTAGAATCGCGCACATGCCCAACACCGTGAATGATACCAAGGATGCAGTTGTCGCCCGGTCCGACGCCGCGGCCCGTCTCCTGCGTGGCATGCGGCTGGGAATTCCCATATTCCTGGGCTACCTGCCCATCGGCTTGGCTTTCGGAGTGCTCGCCCGCACACTGGGCTTCACGGTCACACAGTCGGTGATCTGCTCGGCGACCGCACTTGCCGGCGCCGGACAGTTCATCGCTCTCAACATCATGAAGACCGGGGCCAGCGTCTTCGCGGTGCTCGCAGCAACGACGGTGGTCAACCTGCGCTACGTGTTGTTCGCCGCGACCATGTCACCGCACCTGCGTCAGACGAGACTGCCGCTACAGGCCATACTCGCATACTCCCTCACCGATGAGACCTTCGCGATCAACATCGCTGACCGGCGCGCGGGAACGGCCACCGGTGCATCCATGGCCGGAGTCGGCCTGATCTCGCTCATCGGGTGGGTCCTGGGCACCCTGATCGGCGCAACACTCTCGGGCTTCATCGGCGATCCCGCGTCTTGGGGGCTGGACTTCGCAATGCCCGCCATGTTCTCCGCGCTGCTCATCGCACTCGCTGAGAACCGCCGCCAGGCCGCAATGGGAGTGCTTGCGGGCGCGTTCGCTCTCATGCTCCCCCTTCTTGCCGGCGTCGGAGTCACGCTCAGCACCGGCTGGATCATCATCATCTCGTCAATGACAGCCGCGACCATAGGGGCGGTGACCGACCGATGAGCGCCGACTACATATGGGCGGTAATCGCGGGTATGGCCGTGGCGAACTTCGCCGTACGATTCGTGCCCGTCGCGGTGATCTCACGCATCGACCTACCTACGCCCATCATGCGATGGCTGCGCTTTGTGCCGGTCTCGGTCATGGGCTCCTTGATCGCCCTGGAGGTCCTGCGCCCCGGCGGCGAGTACCAAGCCCCCTGGGATGGGGCCCACCTGCCCGCCGCGCTGGTATCGATGATCGTGTACCGCCTGACCAAGAGTTTCATGGGGGCCTCGGTCGCCGGAGTCGTGGCATTCATCGTGCTTCGCGGAATTATCGGTTAGACTGTACGTCCGAGCGCGTTAATATGGGTTGCTCGGGCGCGCCAGATGTCCAAATGCAACGTCCGAGGGAGACTCACCGTGGCCCGTGTACGCCCGTTCCGCGCTTTCACCTATCCGCGCGCAGATGCCGACATCACAGCCGTGACGGCTCCTCCTTACGATGTCATATCACCCGCTCAGCGCGAGGAGCTTCTCAGATGCGACCCCCACAACGTAGTCGCCCTCGAACTGCCCGAAGGCCCGCTCGACCCGGAGGTTCCCGGCAACTGCTACGAGACGGGTGCCGCTCGCTGGAAAGCCTGGCGCGAGGAAGGCATCTTGGTTCAGGACGATGAGCCCACCCTGTACGTGATCGAGCAGCATTACGAGCTGGACGGAGTCCCCATCAGCCGCCGCGCCTTCATAGCCGAGGTGGGCCTCGAGCCGTTCGACGCAGGCGTGGTGCTTCCTCACGAGCGCACGCTCCCCAAGGCGCTGGGAGACCGTCTCAACCTGACGCGCGCATGCGCTGCGAACTTCAGCCAGGTCTTTGGCCTGTACAGCGACGCCGCGGGCGAGACCGACGAGATCTTCGAACGCATCATGTCGAAGGTGCCCATTGCGAACGCCATCGACGCCGACGATGTCGAGACCATCGTGTGGACCGTGGACAACCCCGCTGCGACAGCCACGCTGACCGCAGCCCTCGCCGACAAGAGAATATTCATAGCCGACGGTCATCATCGGTACACGACCGCACTCGCCTACCGCGATGAGCGCCGCGCCGCCGATGCAGAGGCCGGCGTGACGCCGACAGACCCGGCATACGATTGGGTCATGATGGCGCTCGTGAATATGGACGACCCCAGCCTGGTGGTCCTGCCCACTCACCGCGTGGCCGACGCGCCCGGCGATTTCAATGCGCACGAATTCTACTCGGCGCTCGCCGTGAACTTCGACGTGACGGAACTCGGCGATGACGAAGCACATGGTGCGCTGAACAACCTTGAGCGTCCGGGGTTCTTGATCAAGGACAGGGACTCCGCTGTTGCCCGTCTAGCCGTGCTGCGGCAGGACGTGGACCTGGACGCGGCGATCACCAAGGATCACGCGATGTCATGGAAAGAACTCGATGTCGCAGTGCTGCTCGAACTCGTTCTCGACCCGCTGTTGAATATCCACCCGGATCGACCGGAGACGCTCGACCGGCTCTCATTCGTCAAGAACGCCCATGACGCCATGAAGGCGACCGAGGAGCACGACGTCGCGTTCATCCTTCGCCCCACCCGCATGGACCAGCTACGTGCAGTTGCGCTGGCCGGCGACATGATGCCGCAGAAGTCGACGTACTTCTACCCCAAGATGCTCTCCGGCGTCGTGCTTCGAAGCATGGAATAGCGGCTAGCGCGCCCTAGCTCCCAACTCCCTCGACCATGATCCACGTCAAGCGCGGGCAGACCGTGCCTATTCGGCACTCGTCGCACAGTGGAACCCGGGGACGGCAGGTCTCGCGACCGATCAGCCAAGCGGGCAGGTCCAAGGTTCCGGGCGCCTCGGGATATGCCTCGCGCGCAGCGGCCTCGATAGCCTGCACCGAGTCCTCCCGCGAAAGCCCTGAGCGAAGGAACACACGACGCACCTGCACGTCGTAAGCGACCTGGCCGCAGTCGAGTCCTTCGAGCGGTACGCCGAAATGGCGCGCGAGTATCTCAGTCGCCATCACCGCCTTCTTTCGCCCGATCCCCGTGAATGCCGACAGACGCTCGGTAACATCGACCACATGGGATCCTGGCGCCCAGACGCGCGAAGCATCACCGTCGTACTCATCGAGAAGCCGGATCGCGGCGGCGCTCACCCACTTGGGCAGCGTGTTCTTGAACCTGTGCAACATGGGCGGCGTGTTGAACGCCGCATGAACCTCCTCCGGCTCACTCGCAAGACGGCCAAGGTCCAGATGTCCCAGCCGCTCACGCAACAGATATGGACCGGCCCACGCCCGTTCCGCTGGAATCCCCTGAGTGAACAGCACGCCGATGAGGAACGCCTCCGGAGACTCCTTGAGCAGTCGATCGGCCTCCGGGATGTCGGTGAAAGTGCCTCCTACCTGCGCAGCACCGCTCGCAGCAAGCTCGCGACCGTAAGCGATCAGCTCATTGACTACAGTAGATGGCGTCATACGGGAGTCTGCGCGTCAGTAGCGCAGAGACTCCCTCTTGATCTTATGAATGAGGACTTCGCGCTCCTCGGCGGTGTACGCCGGGCCAAGGCTGTCGAGCGCCTTAACCGAAGCGCAGAGATTCAGGCCACCGCCTATACGTTGCATAGCCCACAAGGCGCACGTTATGGCTAACGCGCTGAAAATGTCTCGCAGGAGCACGTAGAGGTCGTCGAGACCTGCGGAGTATTGGTCCTCGAACTGCATGTGCATTGAGTCGCCCCCCTCACGAACACGGCCACGGGAATCGCATTCGACAGCGAGACCCCTGAAGGACATGTTCCCTATACGCCGTGAACCCTACTCCTTGACACGCGGGGCGTTGGTCAAGAAGAAACCGCAGTGCAGGCACTCTTCCTTGATAGCAACAGTACGATCCACGGCGGGATCGAATATCAGAGCCGGGTCACTGGTGAGGACGCGAGTCGGTCGGTCGCAATCCGCGAAGTTGCATTTGGTCGGACAGCGATCTTTGAACTTGGTGTAGTGCAGACACTCGTTCTGCATCTCTTCATCGCACCCGCGCGTTTCCCAGCACCTGGCCATGAGATCTCCTATTCGATGATTCGCGAACACTCTCGCGTCAATTGCGGTTCGTCTATCCTAGCAACTCCTAAGCCGTCACGATAGGATTGCTCACTGTGAACAGGCAGGATGCTGCTCACACGGTGCGAACACTACATGGGGAGGATCACATGACAATGGGACGCACCAAAACACATGACTACGACACAGTGGTCGCAGGAGCCGGGCCTGCCGGAATAATGGCTGCCATCGAGGCATCGTCGCGCGGAACGGTTCTCTTGGTCGACGCATCCAAGCTTCCGCGCAACAAGAGCTGTGGTGGAATGCTCAATGAATACGCTCAGTCATTTCTGGCCGACTACGCGGAGGTTCCGGACCGTTTGGTCCTGGATCCCTCTCATGTGCATTTCCGGTACGTCGACTGGGATCGCAATATCAAGAAGCCTACGGAACTGCGCTTCCTGAACGTGGACAGATGCCTTTTCGACGACTGGCTGGTATCGCTTCTGCCGGACAACGTTGAAGTATCGGGATCGACCGCAGTCAAGGACCTGACTCAGGACGAGAACGGTGTGCGTGTCGAACTCAAGAATGGCGGACAGCCGTATCAAGTGTCCTGTCGCAATCTGATCGGCGCTGACGGCGCTCGCTCAGGCGTTCGCAGGGCGCTCGGGATCAAGAACGTCTCGACCTATGTGACTCTGCAGGACTTCTGCGAGCTCAAAGGCGATATCGAACCCTTCTTCGACTGCATCTACATGAGGGGCATAGGAGATAGCTACGCCTACTCATATGTGGTGCCCAAGGGGGAGACAGCCATCGTCGGTTCCGTGTACTACCCTCATACCAAGCGTCCCAGCGACAAGCAGAATCAGACGTTGAGCCTGCTCAGAGAACAGATGCCGCAGCTGGGCGATTCAGTGCGCCGAGAAGCCAGTGTCGCTCTGTATGTGAGATCCGCCTCCGACGTCGTACCCGGTGTGGGTCGCGTACTGCTCGCTGGTGAGGCCGGCGGCTTCATGTCCCCCACCTCCGGCGAGGGCATCTCCTACGCCATGAACACGGGTGTACTCGCTGGGCAAGCTGTAGCCGGTAGCGATCCTGCTGATTCGGTGGCGGCATACCGTAGGATTTCCGCACACGTGGGGTCCAACATCTCGCGCAAGCTCAAATGGCTGCCTTTCATGGAGTCACGTGTCGGCAAGTACTTCGCCGGCTTCGTGCCCACGCCCATTGTGAGCAAAGTTACAAAGGGACTCTGATCCGGTCGGCTGCTACTCGAAGTTCTTGTAGCTCATGCTCGACGTCACATCGGACTGTCCCTGATACTTGCTGCCCAACCCCGGTGTGCCATACGGACGCTCCACCGGAGTCGTCATCTGAGTGAAGGATATCTGTCCGATCGGCATGCCGGGAGTGAGCACGATCGGCAAGTTCGCGACGTTGCTCAGCTCAAGCGTGAGTCGCCCATCCCAGCCGGGATCAACATAGCCGGCGGTCGAGTGGATGAGTAGGCCCAGACGACCAAGCGACGACTTTCCCTCGAGTCGTCCCACGATGTCATCGGGCAGCGTTATCTTCTCAGTGGTGGTACCGAGCACGAACTCACCGGGGTGCAGCACGAAAGGCTCCTCGGTACTTGCCTGCACACGCTCCATGAGACCGGCCTGTTCCCGGGTGGGATCGATGTACGGGTAGCGAGAGTTGCGAAACACCTGAAAACTGTTGCCCAGGTGCAGGTCTACACTGGAAGGCTGAATGTCGTCAGGATCAAACGGCACAACACCGATACGCCCCGACAGGAGCGCCTCCTTGATGGAGCGATCTGACAGAACCATTGTGGTACTCCCCTCGTGTCGACCGCGGCTGCGCACCCTTTGGGCGCGCAGCCGCGAATAGTCTTGGGATCCGTCTAGTAGCCTACGCGCACTTGCTGTAACCGCAGGAACGGCAGACCATGCAGCCGGACTCGTGCTCCACCATGCCGCCGCACTCGGGACATGCCCCGGAGAGATTGTCCAGGTGGTCGGTGTTCTTGCTCACACCTTTGCCCGCCTCGCCGGTCTCCATGTACGTCAGCGCATGCTCCATGACAATGCCCACGGCGTCAGCGCACGAGAGCACTTTGCCGCCCTCGGTCCACGAGGGACTGGGGCAGCGGATACCGCGCAGGTGCTTCTGGATGGCCTCTGGATCGACGCCCGCACGCAGGGAGACGGAGATCATGCGAGAGAGCGCCTCAGACTGTGATGCGGCGCAACCACCCGACTTGCCCATCTGAGTGAATACCTCGCACATGCCGTCCTCGTCCCAGTTGACGGTGACGTAAAGGTTGCCGCAACCGGTCATGATCTTCTCGGTTCGGCCCTCTGTGACCATCGGTCGCGGACGAGGCTCTATCTCACCGCGACGCGCGGGTTCATCGACAACCGACGCTCCGCCCGTTTTGCCCGTCGAGAGAACCTGATTCTCCTTGGAGCCGTCACGGTAGATGGTGACGCCCTTGACTCCCAGCTCGTAGGCCAGGTCGTAGACCTCCGCAACATCGTCACGGGTTGCATCAGACGAAAAGTTCACGGTCTTGGAAACGGCGTTGTCGGTGTGCATCTGGAACGCGGCCTGCATGCGAATGTGCGACTCCGGCGAGATGTCGTGCGCGGTGACGAACCAGCTCTGCACGTCCTCGGGAACCTCATCGATACCGACCACCGATCCGTGGTCGGCGATCAGCGCCATGAGCTCCTGTCCGTAGAAACCGCGCTTCACGGCGATCTCCTCGAACATCGGGTTGACCTCGATAAGGCGATCGTTGTCCATGACGGTGCGAACGTAGGAGACGGCGAACAGCGGCTCCACGCCGGAAGAACAGTTGGCGATGATCGAGAGTGTGCCGGTGGGGGCGATCGTGGTCACAGTCGCGTTGCGCATGGGACCGCCATCCGGTGAATCGAATACCGAGCCCTCGAAGTTCGGGAAGTTGCCCCTCTGCTCGGCGAGCTTGGCCGAAGCGGCTGCGCCCTGCGCGTTGATGAAGCCCATTACCTTCTCGGCCAGAGCGACTGCCTCAGGCGAATTGTACGACAGACCCATCTTTATGAGCATATCGGCCCAGCCCATGACGCCCAGACCGATCTTGCGGTTGCCGCGAGCGAGTTCGTCGATCTGCGGCAATGGATAGTTGTTGACCTCGATCACGTCGTCCAGGAAACGGACGCCGCGCTGTACCACGTCACCCAGACGATCCCAGTTGACCTCGGGGCCGTTCTCCGTGGGAACCACGAACTTGGAAAGGTTGACCGAGCCCAGGTTGCAGGCCTCGTAGGGCAGGAGCGGCTGCTCGCCACACGGGTTGGTCGACTCGATCTCGCCCAACTGAGGGGTGGGGTTATCGCGGTTGATGCGATCGATGAAGATGATGCCGGGATCGCCCGTTGCCCAGGCCATGTCGACGATGAGGTCATACACCTCGCGAGCGTCGTACGTGCCGTCGATATCGCCTGCTCGCGGATTGCGCAGGTCGTACGCGGTACCAGCCTTCACAGCTTCCATGAAGTCCTCGGTCAGAGCGACCGAGATGTTGAAGTTGGCAAAGTCGCCGGTCTCTTTGCACTTGATGAACGTGAGGATGTCGGGGTGGTCGATGCGCAGCACGCCCATATTGGCGCCCCGACGCGTTCCTCCCTGCTTGACAGCCTCCGTCGCCTGATTGAACACGCGCATGAAGGACACAGGTCCACTGGAGACTCCCTGAGTGGACCGAACCTGATCGCCGCCGGGACGCAGACGGGAGAACGAGAACCCGGTGCCTCCGCCAGACTTGTGGATCATGGCCGTATCACGTACTGCGCTGAAGATGGAATCCATGGAGTCTGCGATTGGCAGAACGAAACACGCTGAAAGCTGCTGAAGCTCGCGACCTGCGTTCATGAGGGTCGGCGAGTTGGGCAGGAACTCCAACGATGACATCAGTGAGTAGAAGTCATGCGCGACTTCGGCTACCTCTGCTTCGGTGGCACACCAGGTCAACTCTGACGAGGCGATGTTCTCAGCGACACGAGCGAACATGTCCGAGGGCTTCTCGGTGGGATTGCCATCCTCGTCACGGCAAAGATACCGCTTCTGCAGGACCTTGAGTGAATTGGGTGTGAGAATCTCATCTATTGCGAGCGAATATCCGGTCCTACCTGCGGCGTCCTGCATGACGCGCCCCTCTCTGGTGATGGGTGATCATATTCATTCGACCCTGCGGCGCCCAGTCCATATACCGAGAGCCCCCTTGCCGCTGTCTACTACATATTGCGCTCACATAGTGTAAGACATCCCATATGTAGTGCGTCAACAGTCCAAGGACGAACGGCGACAGGCTCTCGCTAATCGGCACGAATCAATCCGCCGACGAGCATTATCGTCTGAAGAACGGACACCGCGGCAAACCCGAAGGTCAACCGCGGTGCGAAATACGCATTCAACACATCCTTGTCGGCTCGCGCCACAAGACAGAACGTCTATGCAGAAAGTGCTGCAGCTACACGTTCTCTACGCGAACCACCCAAGGGAGCTGCTCTTTGAGAACGCGCTCGACACCGTTGGTCAGCGTCATCTGCAACATGGGACAGCCCTTGCACGCACCGACCAGGCTGACCTTGATGACGCCATCGTCGGTCACGTCGATCAATTCAACGTCTCCACCGTCGGCCTGAAGCGCCGGGCGGATCTTGTCGAGTACTTCCTGCACGTTCTCCTTCTTCATGAATCGCTCCTCTCACACCCTCGACCGACGACGTCGATCGATATCAGTATCAGCTTTTCGAAGGTATCCTAGCATAATCCTGACCAACTCGCTCAAGTATAGAGAAATAGATGGGTCCCCCGCAAAGACACGAGGGACCCGGACATACAAAGAACCGTCGAGTGTGTTCAGCGGCGTCCTACTCTCCCACGGACTACACCGCAGTACCATCGGCGCTGGAAGGCTTAACTACCGAGTTCGGAATGGGATCGGGTGTACCCCTCCCGCCAAGACCACTGAACACATGCGACGGTTCTCATCGTATGTATCATATATGCGCTTTTCAAGTGTGCCTTTGCCGGCACCCTGAGAGCTGCATAGCGCTTGATATCGAACATGAATAGAAGATCAAGACCTCGGTCTATTAGTACTGCTCGGCTGAACACATTGCTGTGCTTACACCTGCAGCCTATCAACCTCGTAGTCTACGAGGGACCTTACCTGGTTAACCCAGTGAGAGTCCTCATCTTGAGATTGGCTTCCCGCTTAGATGCTTTCAGCGGTTATCCGTTCCGAACGTAGCTAACCAGCGGTGCCACTGGCGTGACAACTGGTACACCAGAGGTTCGTCCATCCCGGTCCTCTCGTACTAGGGACAGATTCTCTCAAGTCTCTTACGCCCACGGTGGATAGGGACCGAACTGTCTCACGACGTTCTAAACCCAGCTCGCGTACCGCTTTAAATGGCGAACAGCCATACCCTTGGGACCTACTACAGCCCCAGGATGCGATGAGCCGACATCGAGGTGCCAAACCCTCCCGTCGATGTGGACTCTTGGGGAGGATCAGCCTGTTATCCCCGGAGTACCTTTTATCCGTTGAGCGACGGCCCTTCCACTCGGGACCGCCGGATCACTAGAACCTAGTTTCCTATCTGCTCGACTTGTAGGTCTCGCAGTCAAGCCCACTTATGCTCTTGTACTCTACGAACGATTGCCAACCGTTCTGAGTGGACCTTACGTACGCCTCCGTTACATTTTAGTAGGCGACCGCCCCAGTCAAACTACCCACCTGACACGGTCCCCTGCCCGGATTCACGGCACAGGGTTAGAGCGTCAATCTGCCGAGGGTGGTATTCCAAGGGTGACTCCACCAGAGCTAGCGCCCAAGCTTCACAGTCTCCCACCTATCCTCTACACGACAAACCAACGATCAATGTCAAGCTGTAGTAAAGGTTCACGGGGTCTTTCCGTCCTACCGCGGGTAATTCGCATCTTCACGAATAATACAATTTCACCGAGTCTATGGTTGAGACAGCGCCCAAGTCGTTACGCCATTCGTGCAGGTCGGAACTTACCCGACAAGGAATTTCGCTACCTTAGGACCGTTATAGTTACGGCCGCCGTTTACTGGGGCTTAGATTCAGAGCTTCGCCCGAAGGCTAACCCCTCCTCGTGACCTTCCAGCACCGGGCAGGCGTCAGACCCTATACGTCGTCTTACGACTTAGCAGAGTCCTGTGTTTTTAGTAAACAGTCGCTTGGGCCGTTTCACTGCGGCCTCAGTCAGCTATCATCGTAAAGATAATCACCGACCGAGGCGCTCCTTCTCCCGAAGTTACGGAGCCATTATGCCGAGTTCCTTAACCATAGTTCACTCGATCGCCTTGGTATTCTCTACCTGCCTACCTGTGTCGGTTTGGGGTACGGGCACCAGTAGAACTCCCTAGAGGTTTTTCTTGAAAGCATGGGATCACTCACTTCGTCTCTCTCGACTCGTTATCAGATCTCAGGCTATGTGTGAGACGGATTTACCTATCTCACGCCCTACATCCTTAAACCGGGACAACCAACGCCCGGCTGAGCTACCCTACTCCGTCACCCCATTGGTGATAACGCGCTACTGGTGGTACAGGAATGTCCACCTGTTGTGCATCGACTACGCCTTTCGGCCTCGCCTTAGCTCCCGACTGACCCTGGGACGATTAGCGTTGCCCAGGAACCCTTAGGCTTACGGCGGAAGTGTTTCTCGCACTTCTCTCGTTACTCATGCCAGCATTCGCTCTTCTGTACAGTCCACGGACGGTCACCCGCCCGCTTCGACCCGTACAGAATGCTCCCCTACCACTCCATCCTAAGATGAAGTTCGCCGCTTCGGTATCATGCTTGAGCCCCGTGAATTGTCGGCGCATGTTCACTTGACCAGTGAGCTATTACGCACTCTTTAAATGAATGGCTGCTTCTAAGCCAACATCCTGGTTGTCTGAGCAAACGCACATCCTTTGCCACTTAGCATGAATTTAGGGACCTTAGCGGGCGATCTGGGCTGTTTCCCTTTCGACTACACAGCTTAGCCCACATAGTCTGACTCCCGGACTCTAAAGTATTGGCATTCGGAGTTTGGTTGACTTCGGTAAGCGGTGAAGCCCCCTAGGCCATCCAGTGCTCTACCACCAATACAAAACATCCGAGGCTAGCCCTAAAGCTATTTCGGGGAGAACGAGATATCTCCAGGTTTGATTAGCCTTTCACTCCGATCCACAAGTCATCCCCTCCGTTTTCAACCGAAGTGGGTTCGGGCCTCCACGAGGTCTTACCCCCGCTTCACCCTGCTCATGGATAGATCACCTGGCTTCGCGTCTACGACGTGTAACTGATCGCCCGTTTAAAGACTCGCTTTCGCTGCGGCTCGCTTTTAGCTTAACCTCGCTACACACCGTAACTCGCTGGCTCATTCTACAAAAGGCACGCCGTCACCCTGCCTAGTCCGAAGACATGGCTTTCCGGGCTCCGACTGCTTGTAGGCACACGGTTTCAGGTACTATTTCACTCCCCTCTCGGGGTGCTTTTCACCTTTCCCTCACGGTACTAGTTCACTATCGGTCGTTGGAGAGTATTTAGCCTTGGAGGGTGGTCCCCCCAGATTCCTACCGAATTTCTCGTGTTCAGCAGTACTCGGGTGGTTATCACAGGAGTCCATGCGATTTCGCTTACGGGGCTTTTACCCGCTCCGGCCAGCTGTTCCAAGCTGTTCTGCTACCACATGGTTTTGTAACTCCTGCCCAGATCTGTAGCTCTGAGAAGATAACTCCCACAACACCTCATGCAGCAACGCCCACAGGCTATTACGCATACATGGGTTTAGGCTGATTCCCGTTCGCTCGCCACTACTAGGGAAATCTCGGTTGATTTCTCTTCCTCGGGGTACTTAGATGTTTCAGTTCCCCCGGTTGCCTCCACACAGCTTATTTCATTCAGCTGGTGGTAACTGGGCATGACCCCAGCTGGGTTTCCCCATTCGGAAATCTCCGGATTAACGGTAGTGTGCACCTACCCGGAGCTTATCGCAGCTTGCCACGTCCTTCATCGGCTTCCAACGCCAAGGCATTCACCGTGCGCCCTTAATATCTTGATCTATGTACTATTCGTGTTTTTCAATCTTGCGCTATGCAGCTGTCAAGGTGCCGACGCGCCCCAGAAGGGCGCGCATAGGAGGGCCTGAACCCTCGAAACCGGATACTGTGAGTCGTTCGCAGAAAGCGATTGACAGGTATAAGACAGATCGACATAGGCTCTAGAGGCCGGGAGCCAAAGCTCTACCGGCTGAATCAAGTCCGAAGACTTGATACCATTTTCTCCCTAGAAAGGAGGTGATCCAGCCGCACCTTCCGGTACGGCTACCTTGTTACGACTTCACCCCCCTTACTCCCCACACCTTCGGCGTCTCTCTCCCCTAAGGGTTGAGCCAACGACTTCGGGTGCAGACAACTCGGGTGGTGTGACGGGCGGTGTGTACAAGGCCCGGGAACGTATTCACCGCGGCATGCTGATCCGCGATTACTAGCAACTCCGACTTCACGGAGGCGAGTTGCAGCCTCCGATCCGAACTGGGGCCGGCTTTATGGGATTCGCTCCACCTCGCGGTATCGCAGCCCATTGTACCGACCATTGTAGCACGTGTGCAGCCCAGGTCATAAGGGGCATGATGACTTGACGTCATCCCCACCTTCCTCCGGCTTGACGCCGGCAGTCTCACATGAGTCCCCAACTAAATGCTGGCAACATGTGACAAGGGTTGCGCTCGTTGCGGG